>JAZRJJ010000001.1:0-6956 GCA_045645705.1 Alistipes sp.
TGTATGAGCGTGGCTTCGAGCGGTAAATCTCGCAGTGGTGGGGGCAGTTCATAGGCTTCAAGAGGTACTCCTCGCCCTCGTAGGGAGTGTGGATAGGCTGGAACGAGTCCTTACCATACTTTGCATAGTGTCCCGATGTCACATAGAGGTCCTTGTTGCCGATATGGGGAGTGATAACCTGCTGGTAGCCATACTCCTTCTGAATCTGGCGCAAGAAACGCTCCAAGCGGTCGCGCAACTCTGCACCCTTGGGCAACCACATAGGAAGGCCCTGGCCTACGCGCTGTGAGAACATGAACAACTCGAGGTCCTTACCGAGCTTACGGTGGTCGCGCTTCTTTGCCTCCTCCAACAATGCGAGGTGCTCGTCGAGCATCGACTTCTTGGGGAACGATACGCCGTAGATACGAGTAAGCATCTTGTTCTTCTCGTTACCACGCCAGTATGCACCTGCGATAGATGTAAGCTTGATAGCCTTGATATAACCCGTGTTGGGAATATGTGGACCACGACATAGGTCTGTAAATGCGCCGTTGGTGTAGAACGAGATGGTACCATCCTCAAGGTCTGTGATAAGCTCAACCTTGTACTGGTCGCCCTTCTCTGTGAAGGTCTTGAGCGCCTCAGCCTTTGATACCTCTGTGCGAACGAGAGCCTCCTTGTTGCGTGAGAGCTCCACCATCTTTGCCTCAATCTTCTCGAGGTCAGCCTCCGTAATCGCTACGGGCGAGTCTACGTCGTAGTAGAAACCGTTGTCAATAGCGGGACCGATACCGAACTTAATGCCGGGGTACAAAGCCTCCAACGCCTCAGCCAAGAGGTGTGATGAGGTGTGCCAAAAGGCGTGCTTACCCTCTGCGTCGTCCCACTTGAAGAATTTGATTGTGCAGTCACAATCGATAGGGCGCATCATATCTACAGTTGCGCCATTTACCTCAGCTGCGAGTGAGTCAGCAGCTAAACGAGGGCTGATGCTCTCTGCCACCTGAAAGGCAGTAGTCCCTTTGGCGAACTCTCTTACTGAGCCATCGGGAAAGGTTACTTTAACCATGATAATAATTGTTTTTAATTGTTTATGTTTTGAGTGCCTTCGTAGCTCCACAATAACGAGACGGATTACTACTCAGCTGCACTCCTTGTTTATTTCTGTTTGCTTCTACCAAATACTGAGGCGTGTGTGACGATGTAGGCAACAGCAACCAATCCCAAGAGCAGATTTCCTGCCCACATTGCCCAACCAAGCTCATCCACAGGCTTCCAACCATTGTAGCAGTTGGTTATTGAGACACCTAAAAGTATGTATGACATTAGCTCCAATACTACAGCCTTTGTCTTGCTCTTATCAGCCATATTACTCCTCTTTTTCGTTTATCTTCTTTGAGAGTTCGGCAATGCGCATAACCGACCTAATGGCGATAAGCACGCCCATAACCCACAAAATCCAATGGGGTGCATCAACGGGCTTCCATGCCTTTATTAGAAATGTTACCGCTAGGCCGAGCACTACAGCCGAGATAATCACTCCCATCCAGTTGCCAAACTGCACCTTCTTCATGCTCCAAAGAGACTTTTACATTAGTCGTGATGCTCAGTCTCGGGCAAGTCCTTGATCGATATATCTCTACCCTTCTCGCGCTCGAAGTGCTGCAAGGGGTTTGCATTCCACTCTGCCCACTCTCTGCGGCGCTGCACGATGTCGATAGCATCGTAAATAGCGTTACGCATAGACTGCTCATCTGCTACGCCCCTACCCGCAATGTCGTACGCCACGCCATGGTCGGGCGATGTACGCACCTCCGAGAGCGACGCTGTGAAGTTAACACCGTTGGGTGTAAGTGTCTTAAATGGCGCAAGACCCTGATCGTGGTACATAGCGAGAATAGCATCATAATTTTTGAACTGACCCGATGCGAAGAAGCCATCTGCCGCGAAGGGACCAAATGCCAACACACCATCCTCATATGCCTCGACAATTGCAGGCTTGATGACCTCCTGCTCCTCCTTGCCAAGTAGGCCACCGTCACCAGCGTGGGGGTTGAGTGCCAACACCGCCACCTTGGGACGTACGATACCGAAGTCCTGACGCATAGAGGCGTTCATCTGCTTGATGCGCTCCACGATAAGCTCCTTAGAGAGTGACTCAGCAACCTGCGATACGGGAACATGGATAGTAACCAAGCCCACACGCATTAGCTCAGAGGTCATAATCATCAAGGGCTCACCATCGAGCTCCTTAGCGAGAAACTCTGTATGTCCTGTGAACGAGAAGGTATCGCTCTGAATCATCTCCTTGTCAATAGGTGCAGTGACCATAGCGTCGATAGCACCGCTCTTAAGCTCCTCAATCGCCTTTGTTAGTGCCGCAGCCGCAGCCTCACCACCCACCTTCGAGGGCTTGCCAGGTGTTACTGAGAGCTCCTTGGCGCCACACTCTACAAGGTTTACACGACCCTGCTGTGCAGACTCTGCGCCATCCACAACCACAAACTTTACAGGCTCGATGTCGTTCAGGCGCTTCTGGTAGTATGCCGCCGCAGTGCTCGATCCGTAGATAACGGGAGTGAACAACTCTGTTAGACGATTATCGGAAAATATCTTGAGGATTACCTCCCAGCCAATACCATTAGTGTCGCCCTGGGTAATACCTATCTTAAGTCTCTTACTCATAGTTTCATTCGTTTCAACCTACAAATATACAAAAACATGTGCAAAATACAAGCGGTTAACCTGTTATTTTTACCAAAAGGCAATATTTGTTGGCATTATCGCAGAAAAAATATAACTTTGTAGTTTAGAGTTTATATGCAAGTGAATATGTTGAACATCGACACCATACTATCCATCAGCTCCGAGGCGGAGTTCGAGGCGTGTGCGCTAGAACTGTTTCGCTACCAGAGCGAGCACTGCGAGCCCTACCGCCGCTATATAGAGCTTCTCGGCATCGACCCTGCAGAGGTCATGAGCATCGAGGAGATACCCTTTATGCCCATCCGTCTATTTAAATCGACCGATGTATACTGCGGTACTGATACCCCCGAGATCGTCTTCACCTCGAGCAATACTGGCTCTACCGTCGCCTCACGCCACATGATGGCATCACTCGAGGCATACCGCAAGACCTTCACCGCAGCATTCAAGAAGTTTTATGGCGAACCCGCGCAGTGGAGTATCTACGGACTACTACCCAACTACCTTGAGCGCGAGGGCTCGTCGCTTGTATATATGGTCGATACGCTTATCAAGGAGTGCGGCTCGGGAGGTTTTTATCTCAATGATTATGAACGCCTTATCGCCGACATTGAGGCGGACCCCAAGCCTAAGATTCTGCTTGGCGTAAGCTACGCCTTATGGGATGTAGCGGAGCAATACGCCCCCAAGCTAGAGAATACCATCGTTATGGAGACGGGCGGCATGAAGGGTCGCCGCAAGGAACTATCGAAGCGTGAGCTGCACGCCATCCTCACCGCTGGCTTTGGTGTGGAGCATATCCACTCGGAGTATGGCATGGCAGAACTTACATCACAGGCGTACTCCTCGGGCGAGGGCATCTTCCGCGCTCCGCAGTGGATGCGCGTAATGGTGCGAGATGTTAACGACCCTTTTGATCACACCCCCACGCGCGGTGGTATCGACATTATCGACCTTGCCAACCTCTCGTCGTGCGCCTTCATCCAGACCGAGGATATGGGACGCACCTACGCTGATGGCAGTTTCATGATTGAGGGACGCATTGCGGGCAGCGATATCCGCGGCTGTAACCTTTTAGTGCAGAACATGTAATGAAATATAACGCCGAAATACTACGCCAGTTGCACGAGGAGCTATACGACGTTCTTCGCGAGGTGATTCGTGTCTGCGACACCGCGGGCATACCATACTTCATACAGGGAGGTACAGCCATTGGTGCGCACTTCTTCGACGACATCGTGCCATGGGATGATGATGTAGACCTCGGCATGACGCGCGAGAACTACGATCGCTTCCTACGCGAGGCCCCCACACTCCTTAGCGAGGGCTATGTGCTTCAGGAGTTTACCACGGAGCGCGACACCCCTTTCTACTTTACCAAGGTGCGCAAGCGCGGCACTCGCTTCGTGGAGCGCGAGTGGGTGGGCATACCCATTGAGGAGGGCATATATATCGACATCTTTCCATACGACCTTATCCCCGACAGCGAGCCTCAACGCCGCAAGCAGCGCGCAAAGGTGGGCTTCTGGGTAAACTGCTTTATGGCTAAGAGCGTGTGGCTGTGGAGGTGGTTTGGCAAGGCGAATAACAATGTTGTGCTACCTAAGAGCTGGCTCTCGTGCTTGGCAATACGCCTAGTCACCGCCACTCATAGCAAAGAGCAGATATACAACAAATTAAAACGCGAGCTCACGCGCTACAACGATACTGATGCCAAGTACTACAACATCGTGCGCATGCCTAAGGATATGATCGCTGTGGAGGCCATCAACACTCCCGAGCGCCGCAAGATGGGTGCCATGGAGGTGTGGGCACCCAGCGACCTTGAGACCTACCTGCGCAACCACTATGGCGACATACAGAAGTGGCTACCCGAGGACAAGCGCCTCAACCACGCCCCCGAGATCTTGAGCTTCGGTCGCAGGGTGAAGACCGAGGAGTCGGAGCGCATATCTGTGGTTATGCCGCTGTATAATAAGGAGGCGGAGGTGGAGCGAGCCATACGCTCGGTTGTCGAGCAGAGCCTCTCACCCCGCGAGATTATCGTTGTCGATGATGGCTCTACAGATGGGTCGCGTGCGATCGTTGAACGTATTATTGCCGAGCACCCCGAGGCGGGCATACGCCTTATCACACAGCCCAATGGTGGCGTTAGTGCCGCTCGTAACCGCGGTATTGCGGAGGCTACAGGCGACTATATCGCACTCCTCGATGCCGATGATGTGTGGCTCACAGGCTACATCGCCGAGGTGTGCCGACTTATGGAGTACTATCCCGAGGCAGATGCCTACTCTACCGCCTTCGATATCGTTAGTGGCAGCGAACGCGTTGCGGCAAGCGTGCCCACCACCGAGGGATATATCAACATCGCCGAGGAGGCGCTGCAACGCCGCTACCCCATTATCCCATCAACCGCCACACTACGCCGCGAGACAGTGCTTCGCGCGGGAGGCTTCCCCGAGGGTATGCGCATCGGTGAGGACCAGTGGTTGTGGGTGAGGATGATGCACGAGGGGGCTAGGTTCTGCTTCTCGCCCATGTCGCTTGTGCGCTACTCGCGCACCGCAAGCAACCGCTCGGCATCCATCTACCGCTCGGAGCAGAGTGCACACTCCCTCGAGGAGCTCTACCAGCCAAGTGGCGATGCCATCCTCAACGAGTATATCGCGCGCATAGCCCTCGGCAAGGCCATTACGCAGAGCGTGCGCGGAGGCACAGAGGATGCCCGCCACGCGGCTAAGGTCTTCGCCTATACCACACGCTCACGCCGCCAGCTGCGCCGCCTACGCATCCTCAATGCCCTACCCAAGACATTGCGCCCCATGGCAGATGGCCTCTACTCGCTCCTCGCTTGGACAATATCTCGCAAGGGTTTATAAGCCACCATCCACCGTATTACACTCATGCGTTTGCGGGTTACAAAAATGTAACCCGCAATATAGGTGGGGGCAGTCTGTGCCGAGGGACGTAAGGGACAATAAGAGAAGCAAGAGACATAAGGGAAGACGCGGACACCACAAGAGTGTCATTCTATATTTGCGGAGAAAAAACGAAGATAGCGAGAAATTCGCTATCTTCGTAAGCAAACAGAAGCAGTAAAGGATAAAGATTATTAACTGTCATTGGTGGTAACGACACCGTTCAAGATGTTAATCCCCTTTACTCTCTTTGTGCAATTTCGAACAGTTCATTAGGCGTTAGAGCCTGCATTTAGAATCGATGAAACAGACAAAGAACCTTCTGCAAACTATTTAAAATTTATAGGCATGGCAAATGTAAGCAAAATTATTGGAATTGACATCTCAAAAGAGAAATTTGATGTATGTTTTTCATTTCAACCTTGCGGTTATAGTTCCAGAACCTACACCTACGACAACGAAGGCATTAGATCTTTCTTAAAGGATGTACCTCAAGATTGCGTGTGTATTATGGAGGCTACAGGTGTTTACCATTTGCGATTGGCTTACTGCTTAAACAAACACGGTGTATTTGTATCGGTAGTAAACCCCTTGTCTGTAAAGAATTTCTCGCGTGCTGTAATGTGTCGTACAAAGACCGATAAGGCAGATGCGAGGCAGCTTGTTGACTATGCTCGTAGAATGGAGCTAACAGAGTGGAAGCCAACGCCTGATAACTATATCCGCATACAGCAGATATATCGTACTATAGAGCTGTTTGTAACAAACATTACACAGATAGAAAATCAGTTGGAGGCTATAAACCACTCACCCGTTCGTGATAAGATGCTATGCAGCATGCTTAAACGAGACATCAAACTTATACAGAAACGTATCGAGCGTTTAGAAAAGCAGATTGAGGAGCTGATAGCCAAGGATGACAAATACGTTGTTAGTCGCATTCGTACTATTCCTGGCGTAGGCAATAAGACCTCTATAGCGCTACTTACAGCAACAAAGGGCATGCACGGCTTCGACAACTATCGCCAAGTAAGCTCATACTTTGGATTGTGTCCTCGCATTTACGACTCGGGCAAGTCGGTCCATGGTAAAGCTCATATCTGTAAGATGGGAATGGGGTGGATAAGAAAACTGCTGTATATGTGCGCCATCTCGGCATCGAAATATAACAAGGCTTGCAAGAACCTTTATAGTAGATTAACGGAAAAAGGAAAGCCCATAAAAGTGATAATGATTGCTGTAGCAAACAAACTTATAAAGCAAATTTTTGCAATAATAAAAAATAACAAGGAGTACAGTGAATTTTATGCGTAATTTATTTGGTTTTTAACACAGTTCATCTTGAGCGTA
>JAZRJJ010000002.1:0-26268 GCA_045645705.1 Alistipes sp.
ATGGTGCAAATGTCACTAACCAGTCAGTAATCTATGTCAATGGCAGCATACTTAACGGCAACCGCTTTATGACAACGACTCCTGGCGAGTACACCATCTATGCTATGAAGGGAGATCTTAAATCTAACGAGCTCACAATCACTGCTGAGGAGGTGACTAACACTGGTCTAACAACCGTGTTTGCCGAGGGTGTGACAATCTCAACAGGCTGGTACGACGTGAATAAGAAGAGCACCGCACAGCAGTCGCAGGCTGATGCCATGATGTGCTGGGCAGCATCGTCGTCGAACATCATCCAGTGGTTCCAGGATCGCTATGTGGAAGATGGCAACACTCTTCCTTCGGGTTGTCCTAACGGCACATCGAGCAAGTATGACTACGAGCTCCAGATTATGGATGCGTTCCGTGACAACTGGGATAACCTCGCGCGCGGTAACTGGACTGATGGCGGTGTCATCTGGTACTTCGAGGGTCGCGATGTGTATGAGACCAATAGTAAGGAGTCTTGTGCACATCCCCGTAGTGGCACAGGTGGCTACTTCAAGTCGCAGTGGAGTGGCATCTATGCCAATATGTATAAGTATGAGAATGGCTGGGCTTGGTACACAGGCGAGCCATATACATATGCTACCGAGATTAACAACTACAACTGGCGTGGTAGCAGCGTTGCTGACCCCTTGATGAAGTTCTCGGAGTATATCGTCAACGCCTTCGAGCACGGTATGTCAAGCATGGCTGTAGCTATGTCTTCGAACTTCAATGGCGCACACGCCGTGACCATCTGGGGCTATGAGATTGACAATGCTACAGGCTATGTCACAAAGCTCTACATTGCTGACTCGGATGATGGCTCGGTGCCCACATTGCAGCCATACACTGTTAACAGCGAGAGCGGAAATGCCAAGATTGTGCTTAGTGGCTATGCACAATACTACCCATTTGCACTCTATCCCGTATCGGGTTACAATTCAGCGGAGTAATTTTGTTGACCACATAAAACGAGAGAGGGACTGTCCAACACGGGCAGTCCCTCTCTTTGCTGTATTCGTTGCTTTACTTGAAGAATAGCTCGTAGAGGTCGAAGTTACCGATAAGCTCTATGCGACGCTTGCCAGCGATGATGTCGCTCTGTGGCAATTCGATTGTTGCGCGAGATGACTCAATCACGCCGCGCTGCACTTCGGCAAGGTCGTCGTAGATGCGGTACTCCACCTTGCCCGCAAGTTCGCCAAGCATAAGCTCGCAGCTCTTGGCATAGGGCAACTCCTTAACCACGCTGCCCTCAACCTTAATCATGGTGAATGGGTTAGCATCCCAGCCAAAGTCGCCCTCCGCTACGGGGTTAATCTCGAACGAGCGAATAGCAAGCCAGTTGCGCTTCTTCGACTCGAGCTTGCGGATGCCGACATAGCGTGCCTCAAAGGGCTCGCCCTTCCACTCAATCTCGTAGACGCCCTCCATAGGCTCTGTGAGTGCCACCCATGTCTCGCCATCGGTAGAGTACTCCAGGATGCAGTGGTCGAAGTAATCAACATCGTCCACAGAGTTGCGACCCTGGATGATGCGTACCTCGCGTACCTCGCGCACGATGCCCATGTCTACACCCACGAAGTGGTCGGTGCGCTGCGCCTCGCCAGAGTGGTAGTAGGTCTCGGGGTCGTTGTCGAACATATACTTGGCCTGGGGTGCACCCAACGAGTTGTATGTGCCCACAGCGGCGAGTGTCGATGCCTTCTCGCCTGTGAGGCTCTCGTAGTATGCCGCAGCCATAGAGTCCATGAGGCGCTCGTAGAAGGGCTTAAGTTTCATTGTGCCCACGCGGTGTGCGTCGTACATTGCTACCTCCTCCTCGGTCATGAGGTTATCGGCGTAGAGGTTCCAGAAGGCGTTGTAGTCGCCCGCAGCGTAAAGCTCGTAGCACTCGATAGCCTTCAAGCAGCGCTCGCCGAGCTTCGCGAACTCAACCAACCATGGGCGTAACTCCTCGAGAAGCGCCTTATTCTGCATAGCCTCCATCTGGGCGGGTACGGCGATGATGCGCTCGAGCTCCTCATTCAGGCGTGCTGCAACCTCCGCATCGTAAGAGTCGAATGAGAATGTCTCGGTCTCCCACGACTCCAAGCGGCGGTAGCCTGTCTCGGTGTCGCACGAGTGGATGGCAAAGAGGCGGTAAGCCTCCTTGACCTCTGGTGCCACACACTCGATGGCGCGCTCCCAGCTATCCATAGGGTTGTACTTGTGGGGTGCCCATGCGTAATCAGCAGTGCTGTAGAGTGCGAGCTTCGAGGCCTCGCCATGCTCCATGGGGTTGCTCACGATGCCGCGTGCCTTTGTGGCATCCATCGTTGAGGCAAGACCATATACGGGGCCCTGCATAACGATGTGGCGCGCGTAGTCCGTAACGGGGAAGTTCCACCAGAAGAGCGCGGGGCGCTGAATGCGTGATGATATCCACTCCATTGTAGACTCTGTCATGTTGCTACATACGGCGTCACCTGTCCAGAATACATCTACCGAGGGGTCGAGCTCGTTGCCGTAGATGATAAGGCTACCTCGCTCCGTGGGGTTGGCCCAGAGGCGTGTGTACTCCGTAGGACATACGATGAGTGGCTCGACATTGCCCTTGACCTTCACGAAGTCATCGTTGAGGATGTTCATAAGCTCGGTCTGGTAGTAGGGGTTTGTACCCGCACCCTCGATGTCGTCGAAGTGTACGGCAAAGGCGCGCACGCCAAGTGCGTACATAGCATCGAACTTGCGGAGAAGGTTCTGAATATCAGACTCCTCCCACTTGATATCCTTGCCTGGGTGAACAGCCCATACGAAGTGTACGCGGTTGCGCTTGCAAGCCTCCACCAACTCCTTAATCTCGGCTGCCTCCTCTGCGGGATACTCCTCGCGCCAATAGGGTGATGAGTGGTATGGGTCATCCTTGGGACCGTAGATGTAGTAGTTCATCTTGAAGCGACCATAGAAGTCGATGAGCGAGAGGCGTGTCTCGTGTGACCATGGCGTGCCATAGAAGCCCTCCACCACGCCACGATACTTCAATGTGGGCCAGTCGTTGATATACATTGCGGGGATTATGCCCTCTGTAGAGATGGGGCTCTCCACAATCTGGCGTAGGGTCTGAATAGCGTAGAAAGCACCCGCATCGTCATAAGCAGCGATGTCTATTGTGCCCTCGCTAATCTGGAGTGAGTATGCTCCTGGTTTGTGTGCAAATACTCCATCCTTATCGCTCTCTGCGGTGTAGAACCTTAGCTTAATTTTTACACCCTTCTTGCTCTGGTTTAGGAAGTTAAGCTCCTCTGCATAGTTAGCGGCTTCGCCCACCAACTTTACGCCCTTTGTGATGTCTACGCCATCGCACATCATAGGTGCATAGAACTGTGGGAAGGGGTTGATAACGAGACCACCGTGGTCGACTTTATGTCCGAGAATCTCGCCGAGATCCTGGCTCTCGCCACGCTGTGACGAAAGGTCCTGTGCCATAGCCACGCCGAGCGAGAGTGTCGCCGCGAGTGCCATAATAAACATAAAACGAAGTTTGTTCATCATAGTATATTAGGTTTATAATTCTCCAATTTGCAAAGATAACAAAAATATTGATACGGGCAAATTGTAGGCGGGAAGAATAGGTCAGGCGTGCGCGTGATAGCGGCGCGCTTATTCCGCGAATAGAAACAAAAAAAAGAGAGAAACTCTCGTTTCTCTCCTCTTAGTACCCAGAGCCGTGTTTGAAATGTGAAATAGTGCCAAATTTGGCAACCTCGCTTACAGGCGTGTATAGAGTAGTTATCTAATTGGTATGTAATACTTTGTATATTAGAAAAGATATTTCAAAGTATTTCACAAAATCACATTTATTTGCAAATAGGTTGCCAAAAAGTTAGGAAAATTGGCAACCTTTTACTATCTTTGTAATGCGTTATTGATAATAAATTTAAGTTTTGCATTATGAAGATTACTACAACACTATCCGCAAAGACGGATAAACACACTCAAAAGAGTGAAATCCTGCTCCGTTTAATCGTGGGCAAGGTAAACGGCAAAGCCGTTACATTTAGAGCCAAGAGCCGTATTTTCGTTAGTCCAGAGCGATGGGATGCAAAGGAGGGTACAATTCAAACGGATATACGCACAACCAAGATTATGTCGGCTCAAAAGCGTAAAGAGGTTGAGGCGGAAAAACAAGCACTCCAAGAAACAAGCGACAACCTCTCTGCTCTCATTAGCGAGATTAAGTCTAAATTTCTCGCTACACCAGTCGAGCAAATTACAAAAGAGTGGCTCGAAGATGTGATAGACCGCTACCGCTTTCCCGAAAAGTACGAGGTTAAAGAGGAAAAACCTGCGTTCTTTGCAACTCTCGATCTATTCCTCAACAAGCACAAACTATCGGAGGTACGAAAAAAGAATTTCCGTGTAATATACCGAGCCTTGCAGCGTTTCGAGATGTGGAACAAAACCACACTCGACCTTGATGCTATCACACAAGAAACGCTCCGAGATTTTGAGGAGTTCTTGCGTATGGAAAATACATTTTTCCAAAAGGATGAGCAGAGTAATAAGTGGTCGTGTATCAACGAGGATTACAAGGCGGTATATGAGGCTTATCCCGAAACTCGCACTCCACAAGCACGAGGACAAAACACCATCAACGATATATTTACCAAGTTGCGTACCTTTTACCTTTGGTGCATTGACAATGGAAAGACCACTAACAACCCTTTCCGCCACTATAAGATAGAGGAGTGTGTATATGGTACACCCTACTATATTACTATCGAGGAACGCAACCAACTCTATAATGCCGACCTATCGGCTCGACCTCAACTTGCTATCCAACGAGATATATTTGTGTTTCAATGCCTTATCGGTTGCCGTGTGGGCGATTTATACCGATTTACAAAAGCAAATGTAATCAATGGAGCAATAGAATATATCGCTCGTAAGACAAGGGACAATCGAGCAATAACCGTGCGTGTACCCCTCAATGCAATAGCCCAAGAGATACTCGAAAGATATGCCGACTACGGAGGCGATAAACTCCTGCCTTTTATCTCGGAGCAAAAGTATAACATAGCGATAAAAGAGGCTTTCAAGTTAGCCGGTATTACTCGCATCGTAACAGTTCGCAACCCGACTACTGGCGAGGAGGAGCAAAGACCTATCAACGAGATAGCATCCTCGCATCTTGCTCGTAGGTGCTTTGTCGGCAACCTCTACAAACAAGTGAAAGACCCCAACCTCGTGGGTGCGTTATCAGGACACAAGCAAGGTAGCAAGGCATTTACTCGCTATCGTGAAATTGACGAGGAAATGAAACAAGATTTGGTCAAATTGTTAGAGTAGGAGGTGGTTATGTTTGGATTTATATTTAGCGTATTATGCTTTTTCGCATTTGCGGGCGAGGCATTTACTACCAAAGGAAGATAGGAGGGCAAGCGTATGATGAGCGAGAATTATAGAGATTTTGTTCGTGTATTTTTAGAATACGGACTATATAGAAAAGCGGTTTGTTATATGGCATCCAAAATAATGGATGCCTCAACCGATGTGTGTGGATATGGTCGCTATCACAATCGCAGAGTAAAAGACGATGCAAACTATATCAAAGAGATAGAGGAGCAAGTAGCAATACAAGACGATGAGGACTATATCTATACAACCAAATACGCAAGAGGTATTAACCCAAGCACGACAATAGCGGTAATCGCAGAGATTGAGGAGGCACTCGGTAACTTGTCGAGCGACAAAGATAGAGAGCGTTATATATGTACCATATTGCGAGATTTGCACGAGGGATATAGTGCTGTTGAGGAATTATACACCAATTCCAAATATAAGGATTTAAGGAAGTGTGTATATTGGTGCCTCGACAATAAAGAAGATGATAACGAAAGCGAGGATAAACTTGTTATCTTTGCCAATATAGCCTATGGCGAATATACTCGTTTTATTGATGACCTTTTCTCTATCTGCCTCAAATATGGTATCAACCTCGAATATCTACAAGATAAATACGAGTTGCGTATAACGCACGAATGGAGAGAAAGATATGTACAAGATAGGGTCGGAGGGGAAAAGACCTACAAAGTATTATGTGCCGAGTTAGAGCATCCACTCCGAAAGGATAGGCGACTCGCCAAAAGTAAACTATCCCAAATATGGGGGCAAGTCAAAGGTGCGTATATTAAAGGCTCGGAAAATGTCTTTATACAAATGTACGGCGATACTACATTTGAAAGCATCCCTAAAAAACGCTTGGAATGGGTCGCTCAATCACCAACGAATAACGGCACAGCCAAAGGTGCGTTATATGAGTTTTTGCAGTTACTTGGCAAAACCGATAACGAGATACAAAAAACCTTTGAAATCTATTTTGGTATTGAGTGGAAAACCAGTTACAAGCAACGAGATAAACCCTCGCAACACTACGATAAATTAAAAGAAATCATTTTAAGGGAGGAGTAGTACAAAAGTGCTACTCCTTTGTAATAGTTGATATATTATATCCGTTTGTAAATAATTGTATATCTATTAGTTAAATAATATTTTCAAGGTATTATTATACTATTTCGTTACCCTTATTTATTTGTATTTCCTTTGCATCGAGGGTTGAGGATAAGCCGACCTCGACCAGACCCTGCAATCGGCAACGGCTAACCGAAAGGCAGGTTTATAAATCCATAAAATAGGTATAAAATGGATGTTATTTTTCAAACGATGCGAGATTTAATTAAAACCGAATGTCGGGCAATCTTCGCAGAACTACGAGCCGAGCAAAAGGCACAAGCCGAGCAAAAGGCAAAGGAAATGCTCTTAACACCTACGGAGGTATGCGAGCAACTGAAAATCTCGGATGTTACCCTTTGGAGATGGGGCAAAGCCGAGTATCTAACACCTCTATATATAGGAGGAAAAAGAAGATACAAAGCAAGCGATGTGCAAGCAATCATCGAGAAAGGAGGAGCAGGATGCTAAAAGAGAACAATGCCCCCGAAGCACAAGGTACAACGGAGGCAATAAGCGGGGCAAGTGTGATATTTCAATGCAAAGATAGTGAAAACCAAGTAGATAAGCAAGAAAACGCACGAGATTTTGCACACCGATATTTAGTCGGAACGGCTGCCGTAAGTTTTCAATATCGAAATGAGCATCACACGAAAGTTGAAACCGACTTTGAGGCGTACTTGTGCGAGATTTTCGAGTGTTACATTACGGGCAATCAAGGCGATAAAGTACCTTACTTTTTCCTTGCCGATGGCAGAAATGCCGTAAGAGTGTATAATGGTCGCTATTTCGAGCGTATCGAGCAAGAGGAGTTCGGGTTGATAATTAAAAGGGTACTATATGAGGCAGGAACGAGCCGAGTATATACACAAAAGTCGCACAAGCCAATAGCGGATGAGGTGCTAAAAGAGTTGTATTACAACCCACAAAGGCGATGGCAACCAAGTAGCCAATACCTTGTATTTAATAATGGCGTACTGGATACCTCTACAATGCAACTAATGCCGTTTTCGGAGAAATACCAAACGAACAACATTTTCGATTTTGATTATACCGAAAATGCAGAGTGTCCGAGATTTAGAAAAGCATTAAGCGAGGCTCTCGATGATGATACCGCAAAGGTATTGCAAGAGTTGTTCGGCTACCAACTATTTAGCGATGCACGGCACGAGCGTATAGGTATATTGGTTGGTGCAGGTCGCAATGGTAAATCGGTAATACTCAAGGCAGTAGCCTATGCACTCGGCAGGGAACGAGTAACAAACTACTCACTACCTCAAATTACAGATAAATCGGGCATACATATCTCGGCAATGGTCGGTAAAATGGCAAACATTTGTTTCGATAGTGGCTCGGTTGTTAAGGTAGGCGATGAGGCGATATTTAAGCAATATGTGTCGGGCGAGCCTATCTTGTGCAAAAGGCTTTACCAACAGCCATACCTCACAACCGACTATCCGCAGAGTATTATAGCCGTAAATGCGTTGCCACAAAGTAGCGATATGAGCGATGGATGGTTTAGGCGTATGCTAATTATAGACTTTCCGCACCAAGTACCACTCGAAAAGGTCGATACTCAACTTTTCGATAAACTCCGCACCGAAAGAGTAGGTATCTTATTGTGGGTATTGGATGGTATGAAACGCTTAATCGAGCAAGGGCATTTCTCTACAAGTGAGGCGATAGAGGAAGTTGCCAACCAGTACCGCAAGGACACCGATAGCGTTGCCGATTGGCTCGAAGAACTCGGATATTTCCCAACCGATAAAGAGAGCCTAACACTTACGGAGGTATTCGAGCGATACGATAAATGGAGGGATGCAAATCGTTTTCAACCGATGAAACGCACTACTTTCCGAAAGAGGCTCGAAGCCTTAAAATATAAGGTGTGGAAATCGGGTACTACGGTTGTCGGAATAGGGAAAAATATCGATGAAAACACCCCTTTTTAATCCCAATTAGGGATAGGTCGAGGTAAAAATCTTTGCCGAGCCGAAAAATAGAGGGATATTTTCCACAATTAGGGATATGCAAGGGAGGTTTTACTCCTCCCTTATCCCTAAAAAATCAAGTCGAGAGGTGTGTGTGGCTACGATTAGGGCGATTGGGATGTAATTTTCTTAAAATATATTTTAAGTAAATCTATATAACGAGAAAATAGTTTTGAAAAAAACATCCCTAACATCCCTACGGAGTAAATAACAACAAACTCGACCAATAAAATTGAAGATTGAGTAACGATTAAAAAACAAAGAAAATGAGAAAAATAGATTTGATTACCAAGACTATAACCGATGCACTCGGCTACGAGGTTGCAAAGGTTACAATCGAGGGTAGTGTGGCAGATGTTACCACTACCGAGAACGAGCAATTTTCCGTAATGCTCTACGAGCGAAAAGCGGAGCAAGCGGATGAGCCTTGCTTTTCACTTTCGAGCAATGGCATAGAGGAGTGCCGAGCGTGTAAGTGTGTATATTTCGCTTATCTCTACGGCAACAAGGCTTGTGCTATCGTGGCGGTTGATGCACCCGACTACGAGAGTAAAGACGAGTTCGGGGATGCAGTACATACCTACGCAAACCCTCTTTGCAATGCCTAACGACTTTTGCGGACTTACGGATGCAGAGTTGGCGGAGGTTAGGGAACGCCACCGCCACTTTGTACCTGTTCGGATTGATGACCGCACAACAATTTTAATCGACCCTTTGCGTGATGCAGAGGAGGCGAAAAAGCGATTTATAAAAGAGGTTAAATATTGGAGAACAAAACATTTAAGCGATGAATAAAGACAAGAAAAAAGAGTATTACGCTCGTATAGGGTTTTGCGAGAGAATAACCCAAGAGGATAAGGTGTTTGCGTGTTTAATATGTTGCGGATATAGTGCCTCGCAAGCGTATATTATAGCATATCCGACCAAAGCAAACATCAATAGTGCCGCAGCTCTCGCAAGCCGAAAGGTTGGCAGTTGGGAAATACAAGCCGTGTTACGCAACTTTAAGCGAATGTACGACAACGGCTCGGTAGCCTTTCCCGACCATCTTATCAAGAATTAGAGCAAAGAAATCAATGTATAACAAATAAAAATCAAGAATATGACACAAGCAGAACAAGAGGCATTTAAGGCTTTTGTTGCCGAGAAATGCAAAGAGGCATTAGCACCGCTTTATGCAGAATTAGAGGAGTTGAAAGCAGAGTATAATGATTTGAAGTATGAGCCAACCGAGCCACAACCTACACCCGTAGAGGTTGAGGAGGCAGAGTTTAAGGCTCAACTTGCCGAGATGAAAGAAATGCTCATTAAGTCGGGCAGAATTAAGGCATAAAACTATAAAATTGAAACTATGACAAAAAAGAATGATACACTATCGTACATCTCGGATATTAGCCGAGAGATAGTTAGGGATGAGATTGCCAAGCATTGCGCAAAGTTGGAGCAGATACGCAAAACCCTTGCGGAGCATCAAGAGAGCATCGAGGATGCTATTATTTATCAAAAGCGAGGTGCAGACTGGAAACGAAAGAAGGTATTAGCGGAGTGTGATGCGTGGATGAACGCTACTAACTGCCCCGTTTACCTCCGAGCAGATAATCGCCAAAAGGCATACGACTCGTGCGATAATGCTTACATATCAAAGGTGGCATCCGCAATGTTTGGAATAAAACTCGACCTCGCTACGGAGGTAGAGGTTACACCTAACGGAGAGTGGCGAGTGGCTCAAAGTGTTGCCGATGCTATGTTGGAGCGAAGACGATACACACTTACACCTAACGAAGTGGAGGCTTATCGCCTATATGAGCGACTTTTGGACATAGCCGAGCAGTTGCACAAGAGAAACTATTTTATGACTACTAACTTTGCGGGAGAAGATTGCTTGTATCGCATAGAGGATGAGGCAAAGCAGATTGACCATTTCCTATCTCTCTATGTTATGACCGATGCGGAGCGTAAGGAGCGTATCGAGAAAATAGGCGTTTAATATATCGCACATATTGTTTTTGTTATCCGTTGGGAGTGGCTTGCATCGTGCAGGTCGCTCCTTTTATTGTGTAAACAAGGTACGGGATGCAAGACACAACAAAAAATTTTTTTTTGGTCGCACCTACCCCTTTTACACTATCCGAGCCGATTACCCCTCGCACCCCTCTGCAAATGCCTGTATATCTGCTTGTTGTGGGTATGTAAGGTGTGTATCGTAGGTACTGCCTGCAACTAATTATCGAGAAAGACTTGCTCGGATTGGAAAATTTACCTATATTTGCCTTGTAATCGAGTGCAAAACCGATTATCACTAACGCAAAAGCGGTATCAAGGAAACCTCCTCGATGCCGTTTTTTTTTGTGTAGGTTGTCGCTGGGTTGCCAATAATTGGAAATACAAAAGGCTAACTACTTGTTAATTAAGTAATTAGCCTTTCATTTAGTACCCAGAGCCGGGGTCGAACCGGCACAGGGGTGAACCTACTGGTGTTTGAGACCAGCGCGTCTACCGATTCCGCCATCTGGGCATCAGTGTTTGACTGATTTCGAGCGCAAAGATAGACATTATTTTATTTCTTGCAAAATTTTCGACAACTTTTTTACTATTTTTTTTGTTCTCTCTCCGCAAGGCTGTGCCTATGTGTCTATGCCACAATCGTTTGCACGTGAAATAAAAAATGCCGGTAGCAGGGCTATCGGCACTCTTTACTGCACTTGAAGATGTCGGTGAGGTATGTGTCCAAGAAGAGTAGGTCGGCATCATCCTGCACCACGTCGTTCATCAATAAGTGCTCCTCACTGTAGAGATTAAGTGTTCGTGGGTCGATTTCACTCATAGGCAAACCATGTTAAAGTGTGATTGTTTGCCTATATAACGCCCCGCCCGAACGCTTATTGTGTGAGGGTATTAATTTAATACGATATTTTTCTCCTTAATCATGCGGCGCAGGTTGATAAGCGCATAGCGCATACGGCCCAGCGCGGTGTTGATGCTAACGTCAGTCTGCTCGGCAATCTCCTGGAACGAGAGCTTCGAGTAGTAGCGCAAGCGCACCACCTCCTGCTGCTCCTCGGGCAGTAGGTCGATGAGGTCGCGTATGGTCTGCTCCATCTCGCCATGCACGAGTTCGTCCTCGGTTGTGGGCTCCGAGAAGCGCATGGTGCCAATGACGTCGTAGCCCGCCTCTGCCTCGTTGACCTGACGGCTCGCCTTCTCGCGACGGAAGTGGTCGAGCACGCGGTTGTGTGCGATGCGTAGCACCCACGAGAGGAACTTACCCGAATCGGTATAGCGACCCTCGTCGATGACCTTCACGGCCTTGATAAATGTCTCCTGGAAAATGTCGTCAGCGATGTCGTCGTTGCGCACCATCATGCCGATGTAATTACGCACGCGCACTGAATGACGCTCGATAAGTTCAGATATAGCACTCCTATCTCCCGAAATGTAGTTGTTAAGCAATACACGATCGCTCAATGATGTCACGTTCATACTCTTCTATGTTATTGGTTCAAGAGCAGAAATTCTTCGATAGGCACTATAGTTTTTTAGTTAATAATCTTTGTTTTCGATTGCAAGATATGAATAATATTTCAATCCACAAAATACTTATTAAGTTGCAACGTTGTGCTCCTACGACCGAATTTCATGGTGCGCATACGGCAAACAGCGTGCCAATGAGCGAGTTACGAAATATATTTACTCAATTTGTGCGGTTGAGGGTTTGTGGTGAAGCGACCAAATTAGAGGGTGAAACGACACACTATTTTTTCGTTGCCTGCGTTGCAATGGGTATTTAGATGTGGAGTACGCAATGTTTTCCTCGCCCTCCCCTTTGCCATAAGTGCCAATGCGCTTAAAACGCCTAAAAAGGGGCTTTACGACGAATATTTCAAAAAAGAGAGTCGCGAAGCCTCACTTTTTCGCTTCAACGTTTGCTCAAATCGAAAATAAAGCGTAAATTTGCGGGTCTATATATTTATATAGGTAACCAAAATTTGAGAGATAAAATTTATATATATTGATAATGGAGAACATGACTCAAGAGTTGAACAACAACACGAGCGAGACCACTGGTGGACGCATTGTCCAGGTCAACCTCGAAGAGCAGATGAAAGCGGCATATATCGACTACTCGATGTCGGTTATCGTGTCGCGTGCACTGCCCGATGTGCGTGACGGTTTGAAACCCGTACACCGTCGTATTTTGTATGATATGGCTGCTGAGCTTAACCTCTCATCTGACAAGCCCACGCGTAAGAGTGCCCGTATTGTCGGTGATGTGCTCGGTAAGTTCCACCCCCACGGGGATAGCTCAGTATATGAGGCCATGGTGCGTATGGCGCAGGATTGGTCTATGCGTTACCCCTTGGTTGAAGGTCAGGGTAACTTCGGTTCTATGGATGGTGACTCGCCCGCGGCTATGCGTTACACCGAGGCACGCATGCAGAAGATTACCGACGAGGTTATGGCCGACATCGAGAAGGAGACAATCGACTGGGGCTTGAACTTCGACGATACATTGAAGGAGCCTACCGTATTGCCCACAAAGATTCCATTGTTGCTCGTGAACGGTGCCAGCGGTATCGCCGTAGGTATGGCTACAAATATGGCGCCCCACAACTTGGGTGAGGTTGTAGATGCCTGCTGTGCATATATCGACAATCCCGAGTGCGAGTGTGAGGAGTTGTTGGACTATGTCAAGGGTCCCGACTTCCCCACAGGCGGTATCATCTACGGCTATGAGGGAGTTAAGGAGGCGTTGCTCACAGGTCGTGGTCGCGTTGTTATGCGTGCAAAGACCGAGATTGAGCACACCGCTTCGGGTCGCGAGTGCATCGTAATCACCGAAATCCCTTACATGGTCAACAAGGCCGATATGATTAAGCGTATCGCCGACCTTATCAACGAGAAGAAGATTGAGGGCATCTCGTACATCAACGATGAGTCTGACCGTCAGGGTATGCGTATCGTTATCATCTTGAAGCAGGATGCCGTTGCGAGCGTAGTTCTCAATACGCTCTACAAGAATACCCCCTTGCAGACATCGTTTGCGGTTAACAACATCGCGTTGGTTAATGGCCGCCCACAGTTGCTTAACCTCAAGGAGCTTATCCGTCACTTCGTAGACCATCGCCACGACGTCATCGTACGCCGTTCGCGCTTCGACTTGCAGAAGGCACAGGAGCGTCTCCATATTGTTCAGGGCTTGCTCATTGCACAGGATAACATCGACGAGGTTGTACACATCATCCGCTCATCGAAGACCAACAGTGAGGCGCGCACACGCCTTCAGGAGCGCTTCAACCTCTCGGAGTTGCAGTCTGCGGCTATCATGGAGATGCGCTTGCGTCAGCTCACAGGCTTGCAGCGTGAGCAGCTCGAGGCTGAGCGTGACGAGTTGGTTAAGACTATCGACTACCTCAACGCTGTGCTCGCGAACTACGATATGCAGATGCAGATTATCAAGGACGAGCTCCAGGAGATTAAGGAGAAGTATGGCGACGAGCGCCGCTCGGAGATTATCTACTCTTCGGAGGAGTTCAACCCCGAGGACTTCTATGCTGATGACGATATGGTTATCACCATCTCGCACATGGGTTACATCAAGCGTACCCCATTGGCAGAGTACCGCACACAGAACCGTGGTGGCAAGGGTGCCAAGGGTAGCGCAACACGCGATGAGGACTTCATCGAGCACATCTATGTCGCCTCTATGCACAACACGATGATGTTCTTTACGGAGATGGGTCGCTGCTACTGGCTCAAGGTTTACCAGATTCCCGAGGGCACACGCTCATCAAAGGGCCGTGCCATCCAGAATGTTATCCAGATTGAGCCTGGCGATAAGGTGCGTGCATATATCAACACTAAGAACCTCAACGACAAGGAGTTCGTGGAGAATAACTACCTCGTTATGTGTACCAAGCGCGGTATCGTGAAGAAGACAACTCTCGAGGATTATTCACGTCCACGTACTAACGGCGTCAAGGCAATCGTTATTAGAGAGGGAGACCAGTTGTTGGAGGTTAAGCTCACAAGTGGCAACGCAGAGATTATGATTGCTGCACGCGAGGGTCGTGCTATCCGCTTCAACGAGTCTACAGTGCGTCCTATGGGTCGTGTCAGCTCGGGTGTGCGCGCTATCTCTATCGAGGAGGAGGATGAGGTTATCGGCATGATTGCCATCGAGCCCGACTCTAAGGAGGATGTACTCGTGCTCTCGGAGAATGGCTACGGTAAGCGTACCGACCTCGATGAGTACCGCATCACAAACCGCGGTGGTAAGGGTGTCAAGACTATCAACGTTACGGAGAAGACAGGTAAGCTTATCTCTATCCAGGCCGTGACCGACGATAACGACCTCATGATTATCAACCGCTCGGGTCTCACCATCCGCACATCTGCTGACCAGATTCGTGTCGCTGGCCGTGCTACACAGGGCGTTAAGGTCATCGACTTGCGTGAGGGTGACTCTATCGCATCGGTAACGGCAGTGCCAAAGACCGAGGAGGAGGAGAGTGCCGAGGGCGTAGAGACAACCGTAGAGGCTACAGCAGAGGCTGCTGTGGAGAATGCAACAGAGAATGCAAACGAATAATAACTTAATAAACAACCGATTATGAAGAAAGTATTGTTTTTGGTGGCTGCAATGTTCGCATTGGCATTGCCCGCTGCAAATGCACAGAAGGTAGCTACTGCAAAGGAGCTTGCAAAGCTTGAGAAGGCTGATGCTACAGTTATGGACGCTAAGAAGGGTTTAAAGGCATCTTCATGGGTAGCTCGCGCTAACGCCTACACCAACGCCTACATCCTTCCTACCAAGGAGCTCGGTCAGGGTATCCCCGCACAGGTGCTCCAGATGAACGTAGGTAACCCCGAGGGCTCATATGAGTCTACATTCCAGGGTATGCCCTCTATCGTATTCTCTTACGAGTATGTTGATGTATATCTCGATCCCGCAACTGGCTTCATTCAGGGCTGGGAGCAGAAACTCGCTATCAAGGAGAACCTCGTAGAGACTGCTCTCGAGTCTATGGCAAAGGCTTACGAGATGGATCCCAAGCAGGAGTCTAAGATTGCCTCTATCGCTTTGACACTCTCTAACGCTCTCGCACAGCAGGGTGATGCGCTCAACAACATGGGTCACACTGCAGATGCTGCACAGTCATTCCTCAGAGCGTTCCAGGCACTCACAGTTGTTCCTTCAACAACTCCTAACTTCGACTACCTCTACAACGCAGGTATGCTTATGACTATGCACGCATCAACTCTTCAGGGTGATGAGGCTGTTGCAGCATTCAACGCTGGTGAGCAGCTCTTCAACTCAGCTCTCGCTTCAGGTTATGAGGATGCTGTAGGTAACATCTACTACTTCCTCTTCCACTGCTACTATGGTCAGAAGGAGGTTAACCGTGAGGCAGCTCTCGCAAATGCCAAGGAGGCTCTTCTCGCAGGTATCAAGAAGTTCCCAAAGAACAACACTATCCTCGACGGCCTTATGCAGCTCTACACTGCTGAGGAGGGCGTAGGTGACCCCGCAGAGCTCGTTGCAATGATCGAGAACTCACTCAAGGAGGATCCTACAAACTATGACCTCTGGTTCGGTCGTGGCCGTGTGTTCAACGCTCTCAAGAACTACGATGAGTGTATCAAGTCATTCGAGAAGTGCGTAGAGCTTCGTCCCGCAGACTTCGAGCCTAACTTCTACACTGGTTACTTCGTAATCGAGAAGGCTAACGCACAGGTTGAGCTTCTCAACTCTAACTCTAACCTCTCATACGAGGAGTACGAGGCTGAGTACTCAAAGATTAATAAGATCTATGCTGAGGCAATTCCATGGCTCGAGCGTGCACACGAGATCAACCCTGCTGATGGTGCAACTATCGAGTACCTCAACAACCTCTGCTTCCGTCTCCGTGACATGGATGGCATGATGGACAAGTATAACAAGTATCACGAGTTGTTCATGAACTTGTAATTTGTTGTGATAAGCCGCAATCTGCGGCACATCCCTAAAAGCAGACCTCCCAAGGCTGTACTATTATGTACTATCCTTGGGAGGTCTCTTTTGTGATGTGTCACATCTCACGGCTTCTGACAACAAATTATTTATATCAACTTCATTGTTTTATTTTGCAATCCCACGAAAAATTCCTATCTTCGTGTTAGGTAAAATCTTAATTACATTATAGCATGAGACGATTTTTTGTGATGATGACACTTTGTGCCTTGGCATTTGTGTCCTGTGACCCCGAGCCTGTGCCCCAGCCAGAGGTCAAAGAACCCATCCTGACACTTACATCGGAGGCAACCTTGGAGTTCGATGCCGAGGGTGGCGAGGGTGTTATCACCTACACCTTGGAGAATGCAGTGGAGGGCGTTCAGCTCACTGCATCGTGCGTAGAGGAGTGGGTTGCGAATATCACTGTGGGTGAGAGTGTTACATTCGCCGTTACGGCAAATGATGCCGAGGAGAGTCGCGAAACAGCCGTTGTTGTGGCATACGGCGAGTTGTCATTCGAGGTGGCAATCAAGCAGGCGGCAAAGACGTCTAACCCCGAACCAGAGCCCGAGCCCGAATACACGGAGTTGCCACACCTCTCGGGTATCTACTTCGATAACCAGTATGGTGCTACAGAGCACGACTATAACTACTCGTTGGCACTCTCAACAAACGCCAACTGCTACGACATCATTACGGGCGACGTGGCACTATACGAGAATAGCACATACCTTTTCCTTGACCTCTATGCATCGGTTCCTGCTGCGAACTATAACATCTCTTTTGCTGTCCCCGAGGGTGAGTATGTGTTGGATGTTGAGGATAGCGCCGTTGCGGGTACGATAGGTGCAAGCTATTCGTCGCTCTACATCACAAATGAGGAGTCGGGTGTGGAGGTGTTCTTCGTTGAGGGTAGCGTGACAGTCACTGCCGAGGGCATTGAGGCGAAGCTCTACGATGATGCTGGCAACGAGTATCACTACTTCTGTTCACAGACCCTTGTAGACAACAGCAATAACTTTGGTCCTGCGTGGGCCCCCGCAGAGCAGTCTACACTCACAGGCGACCTAAATGTGGAGTTTCTAAATGGCGAAGTCTACGCAGAGTGCTATGGCGACTACTATGTCATCGGCAAGAATACATGGCTCTACTTCGTTGAAGACTACACTACGGGCGATAGCTTCTGCTTCGAGCTTCTTGCGGATATGGATGCAGCGTACCCAATGGGCCGTTTCCCAATATCTAACGACCTTAACAACGAGCAGATGGCATTGCCAGGATATGTCAATGGCGATGGCAACACCATATGGTCATGGTATCACCTCTATAACGCAGGCAGTGTTGTCGGTGCTGCGCCCATCGTAGACGGCGAGATTGTTATCAAGAACAATGGCAATGGCACCTTGACCGTAACAATAGATGTTGAGGATGACTTGGGCAATAAACTCACTGGTCTCTGCGTAGCAAATGGCGCTCCAGAGGAGCCCGAAAGTTCACTCTCAACACTGGATAGCGATGTGGAGTTGGTGTTTAGTGCCGATAACTCCTTGTCGTATGCCGATTGCTTCGGTAACTACTACAACACAGATAGTTACATGTGGGGTCTATACTTCCAGAACTACACCTCGAAGGAGCAACTCTATATAGAGATTATGCACTCCAATCACCTCTACGAAATGCCACTTGGTACCTATACCGCGTCGGACGATATCTACGACACGGGCGTCTTGATTAAGGGTGGTTACGATGTGGATGGCTATCAGGCCTACTCGTGGTACACGCGCCTTGCAACCGATACACACGGTGATGCCATAGCCCCAATTTACGATGGAGAGATAACCATCGAGGAGGCGGGTGATGAACTGTATAAGGTGACCTTCGACCTTGTGGATGATAGGGGTAATAGGATTGAGGGTGTCTATGAGGGACGCATGATACTCGAGGACTTCCGCATTAACTAAACCTGTGTTATTCAACGAAAAAAGGAGACCCGTCGGTCTCCTTTTTCTATCTATGTGCCACACATTAGAGCATCTCCAGGCGCTCCAGGAGTGGGGTGAAGTCAGAGTGTGCATCGGCAAACTCGTCGTATGAGTGCTCCGAGTGACCCGCCTCGGGGACATCCGAAACATACTTTACCGCAACAACGGGGATGTTGTCGTAGAGTTCTGCAACCTGGCAGATAGCAGCAATCTCCATGTCGAATAGTCCGCATTCCACGCCAAAGCGTGCCTTAATCTCGCGTACGATGTCGGCATTTACAAACGAGTCGCCCGTGAATACTGTCTCGGCATCTGTGCCACGCAAAGCGCGAGGGTCGGTAATCTCGGGGCAGAAGCCCTCGGGGATGATGGCGTCGTGGTGGATGGCGCGTGAGGGCATTACGATGTCGCCCTGCTTGCGACCAAGGGCTGCGGCAGCAAAGCCAACAACGGCCAGCATATCATACTTCTCTGTTGCAAGCGTAAGGGCACGCGACACACCCGCCGAAGAGAGTGCCTTGCCGATGCCTACCTCTACGAGGTCGTATGTGTGCTTGAGGTTTGAGGCCTTGTCCAGGGCGTAGCGCATGGCGCGGTACTCGCGCGATGTGGGGGCGCAGATAAGAACTCTCATACTACCACCACTTCTCATAGACGTTACCTATGCCAAGCTCTGCAGCCTCGTCAGCCGTAAAGAGCACGCGCATATACTCTGCCATAGCGGCATTTGTTGTGTCGATGGCATACAAGCCAGGGTTACCACACTGAATCTCGTTGAGACCCACAACATCTGCTGCCGACTTCAAGGGGAATACCTCCTTATATACCTTTGCCAAGGCCATGCGGATATCCTCGGCCTCTACGTTCTGCATTGTAGAGAGGTAGAAACCTGTCTTGCAACCCATAGGGCAGAACGACACGATAGATGAGCCAATCTTCTCGTCAAGGCGCAAGTAGTAGGCCATGAGGTGCTCGATGGTGTGTACCTCGCCCGAGCCGAGGGGAGCGTGAGCCATAGGTGCACGGAAACGCAAATCCCATGAGCGCACCTGATACTCCTCGTTGATTGTGTATACCGAACGAAGGTAGAGGCCAGCATCGAGTGTGCGGTGGTCTACGTCGAACGATGAAACGATATTCTTTTTCATAGTACTATATTTATTTTATGTTGTTTACAAATTATAGCGCAAAGATAGCCTTTTTTTCGGTTGTTTGTGTATCTTTGCCCTAAAATCGTATTATGAAGTTTCGCACAGAGATAGAGGTTGCTCCGTGGCAGCAGCCCATTGATTACACAAATAGGATTACTTGCCTCGGCTCATGCTTTGCCTCGAATATCGCACGCCGCTTGCAGCGTCACAAATTCAATGTTGTGGATTCGCCCACAGGCATACTCTTCAACCCCGTTACAATCGCCCAATCGGTAGATATGATGCTGCGTGCTTCGCGCGGTGAGAGTGTTGTGAATGAGGGTCTTATGCTCGGCCTTGAAGGGCGCGTTGTAAACTACGATTTCCACTCCTCGATTTCGGGTGCTACGCCCGAGGAGGCCATGGCGAATATGCAGCAGAGTATGGTTGATGGTGGTAATGCGCTGAAGGGTAGTGACCTGATTATCATTACACTCGGCACGGCATGGTGCTACGAACATCGGGAGTTGGGTAGGGTAGTGGCCAACTGTCATAAGCAGCCCTCGAAACTTTTCAACCGCCGTCTGCTCTCTGTTGCGGAGGTTGTAGAGGCGCTCACAAACATCGTGGAGAGCGTTAATGGTCGTGTCCTATTTACCGTTAGCCCCGTGCGACATATTGGCGAGGGAGTGGAGGATAACTCGCTAAGCAAGGCGATACTCCGCGTTGCAGTATCGGAGGTGTGCGCAGGCTATGGTAAGGGTATCGACTACTTCCCATCGTACGAGATTATGATGGACGACCTGCGCGACTACCGCTTCTACGATAACGACATGGTGCACCCATCGTCTATGGCTGTTGACTACATTGCTGATAAGTTCTTCTCTGCTGCGCTAACGGATGAGGCTAAGTCGTTGATGCAGAGGGTGCAAAAGGTGGTGTCGGCAGCGGAGCATCGTCCCTTTGACCCCACGAGCGAGGCATATAAAACCTTCTGCCGCAAGAACCTCGATGATATTGCTGCGCTCTCGCAAGTCGATTTCTCGGAAGAAAAAGCCCATTTCGAGCGTATGTTACAAATAAATTTGTAACTTTGCGGGATTTTCAATAGTTATGAGACAAAGAATATTTACTGCACTTGCTGCATTGGTGATGCTCCTTGTGGGCTACGATGCTGCAGCACAAGATAATAGACCAAAGTTGGTCGTAAACATCGTAGTCGGCGCTATGCGTGCCCAGGACCTTGAGCGCTATTCTGATGGCTTTGGTGAGGGTGGTTTCAAGCGCCTTATGCGCGAGGGAGTCAACTTTACGGATGCTGAGTACGACTACGCCCTAACATCTACCGAGGCGGGACTCGCAACCTTTGCAACGGGAGCACAGCCCTCGGTGCATGGTGTTATTGGTCGCAGCTGGTGGAACCATACAGACGGCTCGCGCCACGATATCATCGCAGATAAGAAGTCGCACCCCGTACCCTTCAGTACAGGTGCTATAAGTTGCTCGCCCAACCGTCTGCAGGCACCCACGCTTGGCGATATGGTCGTAGATGGCACTGATGGTGGCAAGCAGATTACCATCGCCATCGAGCCCTACTCGGCTATCGTTATGAATGGCCGCCGTGGCATGGCGTACTGGGTTGAGCGCAATAAGACACACTGGACAACATGCGCGGCATATACTGGCTTGTTGCCTGAGTGGGTGGCACGATACAATAGCGATGGTGCCAATAACTTCTACCGCTTAGAGCGTTGGGAGCCAGTGGGTAACATCTTGAACTACCGCAATAGCGAGGTGGCTGTGGTGGAGGGCATCAAGGGCAAGACAACGAAGCTTCTGAGCGATGTAAACCTCGACCTCGACAACTCGGCATACGGACATATGTGCTACACCCCCGCGGGTAACACCATGATTTTTGAGTTCGCCTCACAGGCTGTGGCACAGGAGAGATTGGGTATGGATGGTGCAACCGATGTGCTTAATATCTGCCTCGATACGCCACGCTATATCGCCGAGACCTATGGCCCAGAGTCTATCGAGTATGAGGATATGCTCTATCGTCTCGATGCTAACCTTGCGGAGTTCCTTACCTACATCTACGCGCAGGCCGGTGGCAAGGACAGGGTCATCGTGGTGCTTACATCGGATCATGGCACAGCACCCTCGTATAACCCCCAGGGTGGCGCAGCGCGTGAGCGCTTCAACACTCGCCAGATGGAGGTCATCGTAAATGCCTTTCTCGGCGCACACCATGGCCCTGGTGACTACCTATTGGGCTTCGCTAACAACGCCCTCTACCTAAACCAGGAGTTAATCCTGGAGAAGAAACTCTCGTTGGAGGCGATGCAGGAGGAGGTTGCTACATTCCTCTTGCAGTTGCGCGGAGTGTCGACTGCAATATCGGCCACAGCACTGCGTAACACAAGTTTCGGTGAGGGACGCATGCGCCTTGTGCAGCAGTCATTCTTCGCTACGCGCTCGGGCGATGTCATCATCGACTTTATGCCCGGCTGGATGGTCGAGAGCAACGACTACCGCTCTACTTCGCACGCGGGTTACCGCTACGACCGTAGCGTGCCCCTCATCATCTCGGGTGGTGGCCTTGCACCCCAGCGCATAGAGCGCACGGTGAGCATCGTGGAGGTTGCCCCCACAATAGCAAACATGATTGGCGTGGAGAGCCCCTGGGCATCGACCTCACGCCCTATAAAGGAGATTAATAACTAAAAAGATATATTGAAATATGGCTAACGACGCAATACAGGATGCTATAATCGAGGAGTTCTCGATGTTTGACGACTGGCTCGATAAGTACGACTACCTCATCAGCCTTGCCGACTCGCTACCTGCAATAGACCCCGCAAAGCGCACGGACAAATACCTAATCGAGGGTTGTCAGTCGCGTGTGTGGGTGAGTGCCGAGATGGTGGATGGCAAGATGCACTACACGGCAGATAGCGACGCTATCATCACCAAGGGTATCATCGCCCTTTTGGTGCGTGTTATGAATGGCCGCACTCCCGAGGAGGCGGCACACATTGACCTCTACTTTGTCGACGCTATCGGCTTGGGCGAGAACCTTTCGCCCACGCGCAGCAACGGCCTTCGTGCCATGATTCAGCAGATGAAGCTCGATGCTCTTATTATGACTAAAACAGCGAACAACTAAACATATGACACCCGAAGAGATTTTGGCTGTTGAGAAAAATATCGTTCTCACACTCAAGAATATATACGACCCCGAGATTCCAGTAAACATCTACGACCTCGGCCTTATCTACGAGATTAACTTCGAGCCCTCGGGCACGGCCGACATCATCATGACGCTCACTGCGCCCAACTGCCCCATGGCAGATATGCTCCTCGCCGACATCCACCGCGAGGTGAGCAAGGTGCAGGGTGTCGAGAAGGTGAACATCACGCTCACTTTCGAGCCACAGTGGGATAAGTCTATGATGAGCGAGGAGGCACTCCTCGAGCTTAACCTTATGTAGTAGCGGCTATGGCTGGCGTGAATGGCGATATCGTGGCTATGACCGACGCAGAACGCGCCGCAGCCTATCGTCGCCTATGCCTCGAACGCCTCGAAGCGAAGTGTGGCGTTATAGAGGCTATGCACGCCTCGTCGCGTGGCGACTGGCCACAGACAATCTATCGTCTACTGCTGCGTTATATGGTCACGAAGCGCAATCGGGTAGCAGCGGAACAACTCGCCGAGCGTGTTCCCTATAGTGTCATCATGCGCGAGTGCGGCACGCTGCGTGGTGTCGAGGCGCTGCTTATCGGTGCTTCAGGACTGCTGGATATGTGTGGCGATAGCGACTATGCCAAGATGCTGCGCCAGGAGTTTATGCACCTCGCCGCGAAGTACTCCATCACGCCTATGAGTGCTGAAAGGTGGAACATGGTCTGCATGAACCAGTATCAGCAACCGCTTCTGCACCTCGTGCAGGTTGCAGCACTTCTGCACGGCGACGCCATCAACATCTCAAACATCCTTACCTGCTCCTCTGCTGACGACCTTAAGAGGATGTTTGATGCTCCAATCTCGGACTATTGGTGCAACCTTCTTGGCGATGCCACACCCATCGCCCCGCGCCTTGGAACGACACGCCGTACACTCCTCGGTATCAACTTCGTAGCCCCCGCTATCTATGCCTATTGCCGCAGCCTCGGTCATACGGACTATGCCGAGCGTAGCATGGCGCTTTTGGCGGCACTACCCGCGGAGGATAACCGCTATATGAAGCAGTGGGCGCGCTACAATATATCGCCTAAAAATGCCCTCGAGAGCCAGGCGTTACTCGAAGCCTCGCTGTAAAATCGGAAAGCAGGGTAGTAGTTTGAGGTTTTATAGATAAGGAAGGCCGAAAAATTTGGTGAATTAATATATTTTGTGTAATTTTGCACCGCTGAAATGTTGTAATCTACTCTGCGCGCCAGTGAGGATATGCCTAAAGGTGTTGATAAACGGCGTAAGAATAGGGTAGGGAGGACATTTTAGGGAGTTGGTTCCGTAGCTCAGTTGGATAGAGCAACAGCCTTCTAAGCTGTGGGTCGTGGGTTCGAACCCCGCCGGAATCACAAACTTGAGGAGCAGAGATTTCTGCTCCTTTTTCTGTATCAAGATGTTAGCTGATGTCGGGGTTTGGGGCACAGATCCAGCCAAATTCTGCGGGTTACGACTTTTGCAATTTGATAAAATCGGGTGAAATTCGATGCAATTCTCATCGCCCGACAATTCCAATCCCAAACGAAGAGAGAAGTGTGTGACCAACTTTTGCATTCTTCAAAAAAGGTTACGACTTTTTGCGGAATCACTTGCGTGTGTGGAATAGTGATGTTATGTTTGCAGTGTATAAAACGCTTTGCCACAGCGTGTTGCACTGTTTTAAGCAGGTTTGCAACGCTGTGCAATAAGCCAAATAACCAGACATAACACAAAAATTTGCACCTATGGATAAAAGTACCTTTTCGATTTTGTTTATTATGCAGAAGGGCAAGCCAAACGCCCAGGGCAATGCACCCATCTTTGCCCGCATCACAGTCAATCACCAAATGACACATCTTGCAACGCGCTACTACCTTCCGCCGGAGCGCTGGCTCCCGAAGGAGGGACGCACCGTTGGCCGCACCAAAGAGGAAAAGGAGGTCAATGCCTATCTCGACAACCTGCGAGGTCTTATCTTCGCCAAGTACAACGAGATGTTCCTGGCGGGCGAGGTTGTTACAGCACGCAAACTAAAATGCCGCCTAATATCGAAAGACGAGAAGTCGATGACGCTGCTTGAACTCTTCGATGACTACATCAAGGACTATGCGAAGCTTGTTGGACACACCACATCGAAGATTACGCACGACCGCTATGTGCTTACTCGCAAGCGCCTGATGGGGTATATGGAGGCTGAATACAAGCGTTCCGACATCTCGGTAAACGAGGTTAATCCGAAGTTTGTCAATGGCTTTGAGATATTCCTGCGTTCGCAGTTCCACCTCTCGACAAACTATGTGATGAAGACCATTCTAAAATTTAAGTCGGTCTATCAGGTTGCTATCGACAACGGCTGGGCGCAAAAGAATCCATTCGCCAACTTTAAGTTCCATTACGAGCAGGCCGAGCGTGGATACCTCACAATGGACGAGCTGACACGAGTAATGCAAAAGGCGATGCCATCGAAGCGTTTGGAGCATATACGCGATGTATTCGTGTTCAGTTGCTTTACGGGCCTTGCCTACTGCGATGCGCGAGCACTTACACGCGAGCATATCATCATAGGCTCAAATAACCGCCCTTGGCTTCGCACACACCGCCAAAAGACCTCGACACCGGTAGATGTACCCCTCTTGGATGTTCCGTTGCAAATTTTGGCAAAATATGAGGGTTGTAGCGGCAACGATAGACTGCTCCCGATACCCGCCAATCAGAAGTGTAACGACTACCTCAAAGAGATTGCTGCGATTTGCGGCATCGAAAAACGATTGACCTTCCACCTCGCCCGCCACACCTTCGCAACGACGGTAACGCTGACAAACGGAGTGCCTATCGAGTCGGTGAGCAAGATGCTCGGACACCGCAGCCTTAAAACGACTCAGATATACGCGAAGATTGTCAATGATAAGCTCGCCGAGGATATGACAAACCTCTCAACCCGACTTCAACACTTAGCAATGTAAACCCTTGGGCTCGACTTCGGTCGGGCCCTTAAATTTTACGATCTATGTATGGTTTGAATTTGTTACATGGCTTCAATATCCCAAGCTGTGCCAAGAACTTATACCGACAGCATCCTAAATCATATATCTCCTCTCCACGCAAATATCCATCATAGGATTCTCCAAGCATTTTACGAATGGAGGCATATTCGCTTTGCGGTGTTATGGGTGCTTTGGCTGGCAGTTGTCGTTCTGCTGATATACGGTGAATCTCTTGTATTGCCTTTTTGCGACAATCGGAATCTACATAGGCAACAATCCATCGATTAATAGCAAGTGGGGTTAAACTATATACTTGGCCGAATTTTTCAGCTGATCCCTCCTCAAAAATAATTTGCAATTCTCCTATATGCAGAAATGAATACTCTTTGTATATGCGCTTTAATACCTCTTCGCGCACAAAATATATGTCATTTTCATACATTTGTCCTCCTATATAC
>JAZRJJ010000003.1:0-62578 GCA_045645705.1 Alistipes sp.
GTATCCTTGATAGAGATACGCTTGCCAGTACCGTTCCAACCAGTGTTAACGAGGTAAGCAGTAGCGTCAGATGCCTGCATACGCTTTACGAGCTCCTCACCATACTTTGTGGGGTGGAGTGAAAGGAATGCTGCACCGAAGCAAGCAGAGAATGTAGGAGTAGGCTCAGTGATACCACGCTCTGTACCTGCGAGCTTTGCAGTAAAGCCAGAGAGGAAGTAGTACTTTGTCTGCTCGGGAGTAAGGATAGATACGGGAGGCAATACACCGAACGCATCAGCCGAGAGGAAGATAACCTTCTTTGCTGCGGGAGCCTTAGATACGGGCTCTACGATGTTGTCGATGTGGTAGATAGGGTAAGATACGCGAGTGTTCTCGGTAACTGACTTATCTGAGAAGTCGATCTTGCCGTTCTCGTCTACTGTAACGTTCTCGAGCAATGCGTCACGACGGATAGCGTTCCAGATGTCGGGCTCGTTCTCCTTAGAGAGGTTGATAACCTTTGCGTAGCAGCCACCCTCGAAGTTGAATACGCCGTCATCGTCCCAGCCGTGCTCGTCGTCACCGATAAGCTGACGCTTAGGATCTGTTGAAAGGGTAGTCTTACCTGTACCAGAGAGACCGAAGAAGATAGCTGTCTCGCCCTTCTCGTTAGTGTTTGCTGAGCAGTGCATAGAAGCGATGCCCTTCAAAGGAAGGAGGTAGTTCATGTATGAGAACATACCCTTCTTCATCTCACCACCATACCATGTGTTGATGATAACCTGCATCTTCTCTGTGAGGTTGAACACAACAGCAGTCTCAGAGTTAAGACCAAGCTCCTTGTAGTTCTCAACCTTTGCCTTTGAAGCGTTGAGTACTACGAAGTCGGGCTCACCGTAGTTTGCCAACTCCTCCTCAGTAGGACGGATGAACATGTTCTTAACGAAGTGTGCCTGCCAAGCTACCTCCATGATGAAGCGGATCTTGAGGCGTGTGTTCTCGTTAGCACCGCAGAAAGTATCAACAACGTAGAGCTTCTTGTTTGAGAGCTCCTTTGAAGCGATCTTCTTGAGCTCAGCCCATGCAGCCTCAGTAACGGGCTTGTTGTCGTTCTTGTACTCGTCAGAAGTCCACCAGATAGTATCCTTAGTGGTCTCATCCATTACGAAGAACTTGTCCTTAGGTGAACGGCCAGTGTAAACGCCAGTCATAACGTTTACTGCGCCCATCTCTGTTACTACGCCCTTGTCGAAGCCAGTGAGACCCTCTTTAGTCTCCTCCTCGAACAAAGTCTCATACGAAGGGTTGTAAACAACCTCCTCAACGCCGGTGATACCGTACTTTGCCAAATCAATTGTTGCCATAGTTCAATACTTTTATTAATTAATTCTTGATTCTCCTCTAATCTAAATCTCGCGTGGTATGTTCTCGTGTAACCATTCGCACATATTTGGCGCAATGAGGAACATATTTTAATACCACAAAATCGGTGCAAAGTTAGCAAATAATTTCGTACTGTGAAATTTTTAACAGACTTTTTTTAATTTTTTTATAAAATATTCCACCATACCGAATTTGCCTCTCGCCTGCCCACAAAAATATAACGCCCCGCACACTTCGATATTGTGCAGGGCGTATGTAGATGGCGCTATGTGGGCTACTCCTCAAGGATGTAGACCGTCTCGCCGGGGCGTTGCATATGGTATTGCTCGCGGGCGTAGCTCTCCATAAACTCGGGGTCGTTCTTTATGTTCTCTATGAAGATGCTGTCGCGCTCAATCTTTGTCTCGTAGAACTCTATATCGCGGTCGAGCTCACGTATCTGCGCGCGTGTGCGTATCGTGTCGCGTATGGTCAGTATAGAGACATAGATGGTGCAGATTGCGATGACCACGGTCAACGCAATCCAGAAGTAGTTTATTACGCGTAGCTTTGTCTCCTCCTTCATCGCTATGGTATGTGCATGAATTTATGCGTCTGGATAGATATGTTCCACACTGGGTTTTGCTTTACCCACTCGACGATGTCGCCGATGATTTGCTCGTAGACGCTCCACTCGGGCTGCAGGTATAGGCGGCACTTGCGGCTGACCTTCTTGCTGCACTCCACGGCCCACTCCAGGTCCTCCTTGGTCTGGATGATTACCTTGAGCTCGTCGGCACGGCGAAGAGCCTCCTCCAATGGGGGCATCTGGCGCTTGGGCGAGAGGCATATCCAGTCGAACTCGCCACTGATGGGGTTGGTGCCCGAGGTCTCGATAAATATCTCGAGGCCCTTGGCGTGAAGCTGGCGTGTTAGCTCTCCCAGGGGGTACAACAATGGCTCGCCACCCGTAATCACGATGGCCTGTGCCGAGCACGATGCTGCGCGCTCGACGATAGTCTCTACAGGGGTAGGAGGGAAGACCTTGGGGTTCCATGTATACTTGGCATCGCACCAGCGGCAGCCTACGTCGCAGCCACCGAGGCGTATGAAGTATGCGGGCTTACCCGAGTGGTAGCCCTCGCCCTGAATGGTATAGAAGTCTTCGACGAGGGGTAGCTTGCGGCCTCCCTCCAAAAGCTCCAAGTCGGGATTAATCTTCATCTAAAACGTAAATATCCTTAAGGTTACGACCTATCTGGTTGTAGTCCAAGCCATAGCCCACGATAAACTCGTTGCCGATGGGCATCGCTACATAGTCAATCTTATACTCGTGGAGGAACTTCTCGGGCTTGTAGAAGAGGGTGCAGATGGCCACGCTTGCGGGCTTGCGCTCCTTGAGGTACTCGAGCAAGTAGTTCATGCTGTGACCTGTCTCTACGATATCCTCGACGATGATGATATCCTTGCCCTCGATGTCGAAGTCGATGCCGAGGTGCTGCTTCACATTACCCGTGCTCTGCGTACCCTCGTATGACGAAATCTTGACAAAGGCCAAGCGCGAGTCGAAGTTCACCTTGCGAACCAAGTCGCTGAGGAAGAGGAAGGCACCCGAGAGCACACCAAGGAAGATGGGTGTCTTGCCTTTGTAGCGCTCGTTGAGCTGCTCGGCAACGCGCTCCACAGCCTTGTCTATCTCCTCGGCGGGAATCATAATCTTGAATTTGCGGTCAAGCAATTTTATCTTTCCGTTCTCCATAGTTGTTCTTATTTTTGTCAAAGTTACATAATTTATCCCAATCTGCAAAACTAATTGGTCTTGACGCGGTCAAGGATGCCTGTTAGTGCTGCGAGGATAACGCCATAGTTTGTGATGGCAACGCCCTGCTCTCGAGCGCGTTCCACACGGCTAAGCACATGTTTGCGGTTGAACATGCAGGCTCCGCAATGGATGACCAGGTCGTAGGGCGTGAGGTCCTCGGGGTAGTCTGCGCCACCCACGATGTCTATCGTGAGGCCCTCGCCAAACTTCTTGCGTAGGAGGCGGGGTAGCTTCACGCGACCTATATCCTCATTCTGTGGCGTGTGTGAGCAAGCCTCGGCGATGAGTATGCGTGACGACTCGGTTATGCCCTTGAGCGCCTTCACACCCTCGGTAAAGAGGGCGATGTCACCCTTGTAGCGCGCAAAGAGGATAGAGAACGATGTCAGCGTCGAGGCCTCGGGCTTAAGCTGATAAACCTCGTTAAAGGCCTGTGAATCAGTAATGATAAGCTCGGGAGGTGTCGCCAATGCTGCCAATGCCTCGGCCATGCGGTCGGGGGTGCAGCAGATGGGTATGCAGCCTCTGTCGAGCAACTCGCGTATGGTCTGCACCTGTGGCTGGATAAGGCGACCCTTGGGTGCTGACTTATCCTGTGGCATCACGAGCAACACTCTGTCACCCGCCTTGCAGAAGCCCTCGGTGATGAGGCGCTCCTCGGCGGGGCGAGTATTGATAATCGCCTCGCGCAGAGCCTCTATGCCCTCGCCCGTAGTTGTGCTTGTGGCGATCGCGCGCTGCTTCGTTGCCTCCTCTATGCGTGAGATGAGTGCCTCACGGTCAGCAATTCTATCCACCTGATTGAGCACCACAACCACGGGAATCTCTCGCGTGCGGCACTCCGCTATTATGCGCAGCTCGGTGTCGATGCCCTCGTCCGTGAATAGCACTACGGCAATATCGGTTCTATCCAACATTTTTGCCGTGCGTGCCATGCGCTCCTTGCCGAGCGTAGTGTTGTCGTCGAGACCTGGGGTGTCTATTATAACCACGGCACCCATGCCCGTGAGCTCCATGGGCTTCTGCACGGGGTCGGTCGTAGTGCCTGGGGTGTCCGAGACGATTGCCACATCCTGCTTCGCTAAGCAGTTGAGCATCGCCGACTTACCGGCGTTTGTGCGACCCAATAGGGCGATATGTACTCTCTCGGATGCGGGGGTCTGGGGTGTCATAGGCTTGGTAGATTAGAATCTGAAGTCGCGCTTACCCTCGAGGATTGCCTTGAGGTTATCCTCGGTGATGCGGCGAATCTTGTCTGATGGTATAATCTGCTGCAGGCGGTCAATCATCTTGTAGCCCTCGACCTTAACGCGTGGCGATGCGTAGTCCTCGAGGTACTCGGCGAGTGTCATAAGTGCGTTAGGCGCACAGCAGTTGCCAATAAGGCCACGCTTTGCCAGCGACATGAAGCGGTCGCCCGTGCGGCCCTCGCGGTAGCAGGCGGTGCAGAAGCTGGGGATGTAGCCCAACTCAAGGAGCCAGCCCACAATCTCATCCAATGTGCGCTCATCCGAGATGTCGAACTGTGCCGACTCCTCGGCATTCTCAATGCCCTCGGCATAGCCACCAACAGATGTCTTTGAGCCACCACTAAGCTGCGATACGCCCACGTCGAGAACCAACTCGCGCGAACGCTTCGACTCGCGTGTCGAGACAATCATGCCTGTATATGGCACGGCGATGCGCAACACCGCCACGATGCGGCGGAATACCTCGTCGGTAACGGCATTGGGGAAGTCCTTGGGATCGATGTCATCCGCGGGGCGAATGCGGGGTACGCTGATGGTATGAGGGCCTACGCCAAAGCGAGCCTCGAGGTGCTCGGCGTGCATAAGTATGCCCACAACATCGTAGCGGTAGTTTGAGAGTCCGAACAACGCTCCCACGCCCACATCGTCGATGCCACCAAGCATCGCGCGGTCCATAGCCTCGGTGTGGTATGCCCAGTCGCTCTTGGGGCCTGTGGGGTGTAGTGCCTCGTATGTAGCGCGGTCGTAGGTCTCCTCGAAGAGGATATATGTGCCGATGCCCGCATCCTTCAATTTTGTGTAGTTCTCAACGGTAGTCGCCGCGATGTTCACGTTCACGCGGCGGATAGCACCATTCTTGTGGTGGATAGAGTAGATGGTGTCAATCGACTCCAATACATACTCAATGGGGCTGAGCTTGGGGTGCTCGCCAGTTTCGAGCGCAAGGCGCTTGTGGCCCATATCCTGAAGGGCGATAACCTCACGGCGTATCTCCTCCTGCGTAAGCTTGCGGCGTGGAATGGTCTTATTCTTAGCGTGATAGGGGCAGTAGACACAGCCATTCACGCAGTGGTTAGAGAGGTACAAGGGAGCGAACATTACGATGCGGTTGCCGTAGATTTGCTCCTTGAGCCTGCGCGCAATGGCGAAGATGCGCTCCTCAATCTCCTTATCCTCTACCTCGATAAGTACCGCAGCCTCACGATGTGAGATGCCCTTGCCCTCTTCGGCCTTGGCGAGAATCTCATCGATGAGTGCTCGGTCGTTGCGGTGCTCGCGCGCCCACTCCAGTGTGGCGCGTATCTCGCCGTCGTGGATAAACTCGGCGGCGTGCTCCGACTTTACATTATATTCTATATTACTCATGTTAGTGTTTTAGGTTATTGAAATCGCCTCGTGCATAGTCTATGTGGTAGCCTATGGTGTTGAGTTCGCTCTCGAGCGCACTCAAGCCTTCGGCCGCCTCCTTGCCCCACGAGGCCTTATTCTCATAAATGGCATATTTAGCCCTCACATCCGAGGGTGATAGGTTGGGCATCACTACGTTAGCACCCGAGAGTATTCCCTCGAGACGACCCCTGGGGTGGAGCGTCGCCAGTGCTGTGGTTGACGGTAGCAGTGCCTTGGGTAGCATCAATCTCACAATGGCTATAGTTGCCAGTACCATGTTTAGTTCTCCTGCGGGCTCCGCGCCAAGTGGCGTAGCCTTGTGTGGCAGGAAGGGGCCTATGCCCACCATCTCGGGCTGCAGGCGGTCGATGAGTAAGAGGTCTTCAACAATATGGTCAACACTCTGCCCCTTAACTCCAATCATCATACCCATGCCCGTCTGGTAGCCACACCTCTTCAACGCCTCCAAGCACCCTAATCTATGCTGAAGTCCCTTGCTTGAGGGGTGCAGCGAGGCGTAGAGCTCCTCGTTTGCTGCCTCGTGACGCAGTAGGTAGCGGTTTGCTCCCGCCTCCTTGAGTCTGCGGTACGACTCCTCGGTGCGCTCGCCAAGCGACAGCGTGATTGCCACATCGGGATATGTGCGGCGCATATCCGAGATAAGCTTCACAAGCCACTCATCCGTATGTGTGCCATCCTCGCCACCCTGCAACACGAAGGTGCGGAAGCCCAATGCGTAGCCCTCCCTGCAGCACGCCATAACCTCCTCGTGCGTAAGGCGGTAGCGGTCTGCGGTGCGGTTGCTGCGCCTAAGTCCGCAGTACAAACAGTCGCACTTGCAGAAGCTCGAGAGCTCGATTAGGCCACGTATATATATGCCAAGTCCGAACTGCGCACGCGCAGTTCGGACAGCATTGTCTCTGAGAAGTTGAAGCACGCTTGGGTCTGTGGCAGCACCTTTTAGCAGCTGCCCTAACTCAATAGCATTTAGTTTGTTACCATGCGTTAAGCGCTCAATCAACTCCTTCATAGATTATTTATCGCTTCTTCAGCTCAGCATCGAAGGTCTTCTTGCCGTCGCCGTAAGCAGTGTGTACGCTCGGACCTGAGATACAACCGCCGTCGCAGACCATAACCTCGATGAACTGTGCTGGTGCCTTGCCAGTCTTGCCGTAGGCCTTGAGCAAAGCAACATTCTTCTTATTAAGACCAGCAATCTGGAGTGTTGTGAAGTCGATCTTACCATCAACCAACTCCTTAACTGCTGCTGTAACACCGCCATTCTCTGCAAAGCCGTGTGCCGAGCGGCGTGATGCGCAATCTACAGGGTGGATGTTAGCCTCGCCAAGCTCGATGTTCATACCACCGAGAATTGCGTGTGCCTCCTCGTATGTGAGGATGTAGTCAACCAAGCCCTTCAAATCCTCGCGACGTGCCTCCTTGCGCTTTGCGATACATGGACCTACGAATACAACCTTCGCGTTAGGATACTTCTCGCGTGCGAGCTGCGCGGTGTAAACCATAGGTGAGTATGTAGAAGAGATATACTTCTGCAACTCGGGAGCGTGCTTGCGTGCCATCTCCATGTATGAAGGACAGCAAGATGTGGTCATGAATGCCTGACCCTCCTCCATCTTCTCTGCGAACTCGTGTGTCTCCTTCTCGGTAGTAATCTCCGCACCACGAGCAACCTCAATAACATCCTTGAAGCCGATAGCCTTGATAGCGCCGTAAACCTGCTCGGTAGGAGCGTTGTACTGTGAAAGGATTGAGGGAGCTACGATAGCTACAACATCCTCGCCACGGCGGATAGACTGCAAGATGTCGAATACCTGTGAAATCTCGAAGATAGCGCCGAAAGGACATGCGTTCATACACTTACCGCAGTAGATACACTTCGACTCGTCGATGTGCTCTACGCCATACTCGTCCTTAGAGATTGCGCCAACGGGGCAAGCCTCCTCACAAGGAACGGGGATGTAAACGATAGCGTGGTAGGGACATGCTGCGAAACACTTACCACAGCTGATACACTTCTTGTGGTCGATCTTACCCTGTGATGTATCGGGGTCGAACTCGATAGCATCCTTGGGACAAGCGTGTGAACAAGCACGCGCAACGCAACCACGGCAGAGGTTAGTGATATCATAGTTTGTGCGCACGCATGATGAGCAAGCCTCGTCGATAACGCACATGATGTTATCCTTAATCTGTGTGCGGTCGAGAGCTGCCTGAGCGTATGCTGAGAGTGGAGTGAGCTCGTCGGTCTCATCTGTCATGTCGTAACCCAACAATGGGAGAGACTTGTACTTCCACACTGCGCGCTCCTTATGGATACAGCAGCGGCCACGCACCTGAGAGTTGCGGGGGCTAAACTCGATGGGCACTCGGTCGATCTTCTCTACGAGCTGACCCTCATTCCAGAGGCTCACAAGCTTTGTGAGAAGTCTCTGGCGCACGATCATTACATTGTTCTTAATTGCCATATTGCTAGTAGTTAACTGTTAATTTGTCCTTTATTGTTGTGTCGTGGTTGCCAAACTATTGTGGTCTTTTTTGGCGATATGCTTCAAGTGACCCACAACGGATTGGTAATAAACCGAACAAAAGTAGTAAAATTTGCGCAAAAATAAAAATTTTGAGACTACTTTTTTTAGTTTAGAGTGCGAAAGAGCATAAATCGCCCTGACGGAGGTTTTCTGCGAGCATCCTCTTGGTGACCATGTCGCGCAGTTCGTGGGGGCGTATGCCTTTAAGTGGCGAGTGTGCGATGAGGTTGCGGGGTGCCTGCGATGCGAGGCGCTCGATTGCGATATGTGGGTCGAGGCGGCAGATAATTTCGATAATTAGATTGATGTACTCCTCAACGCTGCTCTCTGTGCCAAAGAGAAAACGCTCGGGGTGCTCGCTCCATTCGCGCTCCATCGCGGTGTTGCGGTAGATTTGCAGCTGGTGAAACTTCACGAAGTCGATGCCGAGAGCGTTGATGTGCTTGATGCCCGCGAGGATGTCGTTCGTGGTCTCGTTTGGTAGGCCGAGGATGAAGTGTGCGCCAACGTCGATGTTTGCGGCCTTGGTCTGGGCTACGGCGCTGATTGCTGTGGCGAAGACGTGGCCACGGTTTACATGGGCGAGCGTGGTGTCGTAAACCGACTCGATGCCATACTCCACGGCGACATATTTCGTCTGCGCAATATGTTCTAAAAGTTGGAGCGTTTCGGAAGTAATGCAGTCGGGGCGTGTGCCGATGATTATGCCCGAAATAGCGGGGTGAGAGAGGGCTTCGTTGTAGAGCCTCTCGAGGTGTGTCGTGTCGGCGTGAGTGTTTGTATTGGATTGAAAATATGCGAGATATGAGTCGGCTCTACGATTTCGTGCGGAGTGAAATCGTAGAGCGCGCTCTATCTGTTCAGTGATGGATGTTGCCTCGCGGCAGTAGGCGGGAGAAAATGCCTCGCCCAAGCAAAATGTGCAGCCACCAAAACCTATGGTGCCATCGCGATTTGGGCAGCTCAATCCCGCATCGATGGCGAGCTTCTGAACCCTGCCGCCGAGCTTGCGGCGCATGGCGCTACCATAGTCGTTGTAGGGCAGGTGCTCCATGGCGGAATGTTGTTTACAAATCCTCGAGGCGCGCTACGGGCGATACATCGAGGCTGCTGAATTCGCCAGCCATATAGCGGTAGTAGCCCGCGGTGGCAATCATCGCTGCGTTGTCGGTCGTAAACTTCAACTCGGGGAGGAAGCAGCGCCAGCCGCGACGCTTGCCCGCCTCGAGGATGCCGTTGCGCAAACCAGAGTTTGCAGATACGCCGCCCGCGATGGCTATGTCCTTGATACCCGTAGACTTGGATGCCTTGACGAGCTTGTCGAGGAGGATGTCCACGATGGTCTTTTGAAGTGATGCTGCGAGGTCGGCTTTGTTCTTCTCCACGAAGTCGGGGTCCTCCTTTACGGCATCGCGCAAGGTGTAGAGGAACGAGGTCTTCAAACCAGAGAATGAGTAGTCGAACTCGCCCTCGACATGGGGCTTTGCGAACTTGAAGGCCTTGTCGTTGCCCTCCTTCGCGAGGCGGTCTACAACGGGGCCACCAGGGTAGGGTAGTCCCATAACCTTTGCACACTTGTCGAATGCTTCGCCCGCGGCATCGTCGATGGTCGTGCCGATAATCTCCATCTCGGTGGGTGAGTCCACGCGCACAATCTGCGTATGTCCGCCGCTCACCAGGAGGCAGAGGAATGGGAAGTCGGGGTGTGGCAGCTCGCGGTCGGGGAGGTCGACAAAGTGCGAGAGGATGTGACCCTGCAGGTGGTTGACCTCGACCAAGGGGATGTTGTTGGCGATAGAGAGTCCCTTGGCGAACGACACGCCCACAAGGAGCGAGCCGAGCAAACCGGGACCGCGCGTAAATGCTATGGCATCGACTTTGTCGATTGTGATACCCGCCTCCTTGAGCGCTGTGTCAACCACGGGGATGATGTTCTGCTGGTGGGCACGCGATGCAAGCTCGGGGATTACGCCGCCATACTTCTGGTGCACTGCCTGTGAGGCAATTACATTCGACAGAAGTGTGCGGTTGCGGATTACGGCTGCCGATGTATCGTCGCATGACGACTCTATGCCGAGGATAGTAATGTCCATTTTTCGGAAATATTTTCTATGTTTTTTTCTATATTAATAGAAAAATTATTACTTTTGTAAGTTAATTGCTCCGTAGCGATTAAATTAAATCTACGTTTCAATGCGCAAAGTTATAAAAATATTGGCAAAGGTGCTATCGGCAATCGTGTTGTTGCTGATATTTTTGCCTATTTTTTTAACTCTGCTCCTGAATCTCGAGCCCGTACAAAACTATGTCGTGGGCTACGCGACCGACTTCGCATCGGAGGCGTTGGGCACGCGCGTGGCCATCAAGCGCATCAATATGGACCTTTTTACGCGCGTGCGTGTTGATGGCTTCTATGTCGAGGACCCGGAGCAGGATACGCTGCTCTATGTCGACAGGGCCTCGGCGGCAATCACCTCGTTCAACATCAAGCGCGACGGACTCTCGTTGCGCGATGTCGATGCCGAGGGTGGTAAGTTCTACATCCGCGAGATGGCCGATGGCGAGCTAAATATTCGCCCCATCGTAGCGAAACTCCAGAATCCAGGAAAGGAGAGTACATTCCGTCTATACATCAACGATATCACCGCCCGTGATGTCGACTTTCGCTATACGCGTCTTGTGTCCCGCAACCCAGAGTATGGCGTGGACTACTACGACATGCGCATCTTGGGCATTGATGCCATGCTGGAGAATTTCAGCGTGGTGAAGGGTGCTGTGCGAGGCGATATCACGAGCCTCTCGGCACACGAGCGCAGTGGATTTGTTATCGACGACCTAACTTGCGCAATGTATATCGACAGGGGCTTTATCCACTTGGATGACCTGTGCGTGAAGACTGCGAAGTCTACGCTCAACATGCCCCGCATGCACATCAATGGCGAGAGCTGGGACCAGTACAAGAACTACATCCCCGAGGTGCAGATGGACATGGTTGCGGAGAACTCCACAATCTCCTCGGCCGATGTCGGTTACTTCGCACCAGGTCTGCGCGACTGGGGTCTGACGCTTGCTAATGCCGATGTCACATATAAGGGCACGGTTGCCGATTTCGAGGCTACGGCGCGCAATGTGGAGTTTGGTAGATGCAGCCGCCTCGATGCTACGGCGCACATCATCGGCATGCCCGAGTGGCGCAGTGCGAAGTATATCGTGGGCGTGGAGAGCCTGCACCTCGAGGCAGATGATGCCACCTCCATAATAGACTCTGTGGTGAAGAACCCATTGCCCGAGAAGGTTATGCAGATAATAGACCGCGTGGAGTGGGTGGATGTGCGTGCTACGTTTGGCGGCCGCCTCGACTCGTTCAGGGTTGCGGGTAATGCGAACACTGCCGTGGGTCATCTGCGTGCGGATGTCGACTTTGGCAAATCGAAGCATGGTCGCTACCCCATGAGTGGCTTCGTTGAGGTTAATGACCTCAATCTCGGAGGCTTGCTCGATAAGTCCAAGGTGGGTATGCTCACTGCAACGGTGAATGGCGCGGGTACGGTTGGCGATATGGCGTCGGGAGGCGTTAGTGGCAATGTAAACGTCGCGGTTGAGTCGTTCCAGTTTAAGGACTACACCTACTGCAATGTAAGTGGCGTAGGCTCGGTTGATGGTAATAAGTTCTATGGCGAGGTGAACTCCGACGACCCCAGCCTCGACTTCGATATGTTTGCCGATGTGGACATCGACCCCGAGAACCCATACTACCGCATATCGATGATGCTCTATAATGCCGACCTCCACGCACTGGGCATCAACAAGCGCGATGAGCTATCTACGCTCTCGGCAAATATCGGTGTTGACCTCAGCGGTGCAAGCATCGAGGAGCTGAATGGCTTTGTAAGTATCGCCGATGCGGAGTATCACTATCCCGCTGGCGACATCTACTCCAACCGTATGCGCATCGATCTCGACAGCACACCACAGCAGAAGTATGTGCAGTGCAAGTCCGACTTCTTCGACTTCGACTTCCGCAGCCGCGCGGGCTACCTCGATATTTACGACTACCTCTACCACTCGCTTAATACATATGTGCCATTGCTCTACAAGGATGCCCCAGAGATTAGGCGCGAGGAGTCGGCAGTGAATAACGCCAACGACTACACCGTATTTACGCTCACGGCAAACGACGAGATAAATAGCCTTCTGGATGCTATTGCTGGAGGCCTTGTTATCGCCCCCGAGACCAACCTCTCGCTCACGTTCAACCCCCGCAGCAACAACATCATCCTAAAGGGTAAGTCGGAGGCTGTGGAGTACTCGGGTGTCATCATGGCAAACGTAGAGCTCGACATCAACAACAGCAGCCGCGATTCGATGTCCGTGCGCATGAGGTCGGAGGGTATCTATCGCGGTACTACGCTTCTTATGCCTAACTTCAACCTCAATGGTGGCGCACGCGAGAACCGCATCACGCTCTCTGCGGGATTCAAGGATAGTGGCAAGCGCTCGGCGATGCTTGGCCTTGCTGCGAAGTTCAGCCAGAATGCCGAGACAAAGCGCCGCTCGATACATATCAATGTCACACCTTCGCACTTCACGGCAGATGATGCACAGTGGAAGCTCTATGCGCGTGGCATCGACATCGACTCGTCGCGTATCGCGGTCAACGACCTGCGCCTGATGCGTGGCGACCAGCAGCTGAAGATTGATGGCGTCGCCTCGCGACAGAGGGAGGACTCTGTGCGCATCACGCTCAACCGCTTCGACATCTCACCTCTGTCGCAGATTATAGGACGCTACGGATATAATATTAGTGGTGCTTCGACGGGTTATGCTACAATCAAGTCTACGCTTAACAACCCCGAGATTGAGGCGCGCATAAGCCTCGATGACTGGGGCGTAAACGGCATTGCGGCACCGCCACAGGATATCATCACCGACTGGGACTTCAAGCAGAACCGCGCCCGAGTCTTTGTGTGTGACCGTGGCACGCGCGATACGCTCATCCGCGGATACTACCAGCCCGTTGGCACGCGTTATTATGCAAACGCCCGCATCCGTCGCCTCAAGGCGGAGCTTATACAGCCCTTCCTCAATGGCATCGTTTCGGATATCGAGGGCGATGTTAATGTCTATGCGACGGTTCAGGGTGAGGGCCGCCAGGCGCACCTCAATGGCCGCGGTACGGTGGAGAACCTCGCTGTGAAGGTAGACTATACGAATGTGCGCTACACGGCTCCTTATGGTGAGTTGCGCGTGGAGGATAACCACATCTATGCCGATAGGGTGGAGCTCTTCGACCCCAAGGGTAACAAGGGCATCTACAAGATGGACCTCGACCTTAACCACTTGTCGAATGTAACGTACGACATCTCGATTGATGCCGACAAGGTACTGGTGCTCGACACCAAGTCGAAGGATAACGACTACTTCTATGGTCATGTCTACGCTACGGGCTCGGCGGAGTTCAAGGGCGACAAGCGTGGCTTGAAGATGGATATCGAGGCGACAAGTAACGACAACTCGCACTTCTACATGCCGCTCTCGGGTAAGGAGGATGTGTCGTATGCCGACTTCGTGCGATTCCGCACGGTGGAGGTCAAGGGCCCCGATACTACGGCCTTCCTCACGCGCCGCATGTTGGCATACGAGCGTCAGCGCCGCCATGTAAGCAACATCGGTAGCGTCATGGATATGAATATGACCCTGAATGTGCAGCCCAATATCGAGATGCAGCTCGTCATCGACCCAACGGTGGGCGATATCATCAAGGGTCGTGGTAATGGCCAGCTCAATATGCACATTGTGCCCGAGGCAAACATCTTCGAGATGCGTGGTGAGTACACCATCAGCGAGGGTGACTACCTCTTCACGCTGCAGAACATCTGGCATAAACTCTTTAAGGTTGTGCCCGGCTCTACCGTATCGTGGAATGGCGACCCGATGGGTGCGCAGCTAAACATCGATGCCGTCTACGAGACCAAGGCCTCGCTGAAACCGCTTATCGGCAACTCGCTGCAGGGCATCGACACCTCGCGTGCTGTGCCTGTGGAGTGTTACATAAAACTTACGGAGGACATGATGGCACCCAAGGTGACCTTCGATGTAGAGGTGCCAAATGTAGCCCCAGAGATTCAGACCGTCATCGACAAGGCGCTCAACGACCAGCAGTCCATCGCTACGCAGATGTTCTGGTTGCTGGCGGCCAACACCTTCTCGTCGGACGATACGGGCGCTATGGGTGCGTCGCTCTCTGCGACTACGGGCTTCGAGTTGCTCTCGAACCAGTTGAGCAACTGGCTCTCGGGTGATAACTACAACATCATCCTGCGCTACCGTCCCCGCACCGAGCAGACGGGTGATGAGGTCGACTTCGGCTTCTCGAAGAGCTGGCTGGATAACCGCCTTATAGTCGAGGTTGAGGGTGGCTACCTCTCGGATGAGGCGCTGCAGGCTACGGAGAAGGCATCCAACTTCGTTGGCGAGGCCTTCATCACATGGCTTATCGACCCCGATGGTGCCTTCCGCCTCAAGGGCTTCACGCAGACCATCGACCGCTATGGTGAGAACCAGGGTATGCAGGAGTCGGGCGTGGGTGTCTACTATAGCGAGAGCTTTAACACCTTTGCGGAGTTGGGCAAGAGCCTCAAGACGCGATTCTCGCGCGATAGTGTGGCACGAGCCGAGCGTCGCGAGAGGCGTGACCAGCAGCGCGAGGAGCGCCAAAAGAGGCGCGAAGCAAAGGATATGGTGCGCACAAATCCCCCAATATTGAATGAGTAATAGGGGTGTAAACGGCTGAAATAAAGGAAAAAACTAAATAAAATTAATAATTAAAACTCAAAAAAACTATGATTAACATTCTTACTACTACACCCGGTGTAGAAAATGTAGAGCAGGTCGACTCACTTGCACTTGCTAATGAGATTGCCCAGAACACCGCTGCTGCAGCTGAAAGCGGCTCAATCAGCATCTGGCAGTTATGCTTTGGTGGTGGCGCATTCTCTGTAGTGCTCATGTGCCTCCTTATCGCACTCTTCTTCGTTATGGTATTTATATTTGTTGACCGCTTTGTTGCAATTCGCAAGGCTACAACTATTGATGCAAACTTCATGAACCGCATCCGTGACTTTATCTCGGAGGGTAACATCGACGCAGCTATCGACCTCTGCCGCCGCACCAACTCGCCCATCGCACGCATGGTGGAGAAGGGTATCGAGCGCATCGGTCGCCCCATGGGTGACATCCAGACCGCTATCGAGAACGTAGCAAACGTAGAGGTTGCGAAGCTCGAGGCGAGCCTCCCATGGTTGTCATCAATCGCTGGTGGTGCCCCCATGATCGGTTTCTTGGGTACTGTAGTAGGTATGGTTCAGGTGTTTATGAACATGTCGGCTAACCAGTCGGGCGCTATCGAGCTTTCGCAGCTCTCACAGGGTATGTTCGTGGCGATGATTACCACCGTAGGCGGTCTTGTTGTGGGTATCCCCGCATACTTTGCGTACAACTACCTCGTGGCACGCATCGAGAAGCTCGTCTTCAGAATGGAGGCTACAACAATCGCCTTTATGGATATCTTGAACCAGCCCGTACAAAAATAGTTTGAGCCATGGCAATTAAGAGAAGTTCAAAGACAAATTCGTCGTTCTCGTCATCGTCAATGACCGACCTTGTCTTCCTGTTGTTGGTATTCTTCATCCTCGCTACGACGCTTATCAACCCCAACAATGCGGTGCGCCTCACGCTCCCCTCGTCTTCGAGCCAGGAGGGTGACCCCTCGGTAATCTCGCTCTCGGTTGTGGGTGACAAGACTACACCCTCGGGCTACCAGTATATCATCAATGGCGACAAGAAGTACACCACTGTTACGGAGGTTGCTGCGGCGTTGCAGATTGAGTATGAGCCCTTCGAGGAGCGCCCCGAGCAGGATAAGCCCTATATCTCGTTGCGCTGTGACGAGAAGGTTACCGTAGATGCGCTTGTCGAGATTATAGACCTCACACGCGAGAAGAAGTACAAAATGGTGCTCGCTACGAAGGATAAGTAGTAGGGCGAGCGTAAAACTTTAAGGAGTTATGGAGTATTATGACCCCATAGATCGCACTTCGCGTCGCATAGCTGCCGCAGTCACAGCCATCGTCATGGCCGTGGTTATTCTCGGCCTGTGCCACTTGCGCTTCACCCTCGATGTGGTCAAGGAGCGTGAGCCCTCGCTCGACATCGTCTTCGAGGAGCTTGTGGAGGCCCCCGAGCCCGAGCAACCACGACAGCAGAGCGCCCCAACCGACCAGCGTCGTGATAAGGCTCCTGCACATGTAGAGAAGGCGAAGACCGAAAGCAGCAATCAGACTACTGGCCAGGCCGAAAAGACTGAGACCATAAACCCCAATGCGCTCTTCAAGCCCGTGGTGGGAAATAGCGCAGAGCAGGTGCCCGAGGGCAACCGCCTCGCTCCCGATGGCGAGCGAGAGCAGAACAGGGGTGAGGGCTCGGGCTACAACCTCCAGGGTACTGACCAGCTCGATGCGGGCTTGCAGGGACGTGGTCTGCGTGAGGGCTTGCCCAAGCCTACGACAAACTACAAGACGAGTGGTACGGTTGTCGTGCGCGTGGAGATAGACGCTGCGGGTAATGTCACAAGTGCCAAGGTTATACTCGACGGCACTACGACTACGGATGCGCAGTTGCATAGGTTGGCCGAGGAGGCGGCACGCAAGGCGAAGTTCAGACCCAGTGAGCGTACGCTGCAGGGTGGTACTATCACCTATGTCTTCAAGTTGCAGTAGGCGCGGTGTATGATTAATTTAGTATAAGGATATTATGAGAGCGTTTTTTATGTGCTTCATGCTGCTTGCCTCCACCCTCACGGCGTGGGCGCAGGGACCAAAGGGTGCAGTTATCGAGTTCCAGACAAAGGTCATCGACCTCGGTGTGCTGACGCGCGAGGATGACAAGCAGATTGTGCGCCTTAGCTTCACGAATGCGGGCGATGTGCCGCTGGTGGTAACAGAGGTGCGCACAACATGCTCGTGCACCACTATTCAGCACGACAGAAAGAAGGTTCTGCCCGAGGAGCGTGGTGTATTGACCATCACCATGGACCCCTCGAAGGCCCCTGTGGGTAGCTTCTACCGCGTGTTGCAGGTATACTCTACGGCAACAAACGGCGTGCAACACATTACGCTTAAAGCAGAAATCGAATAACAAACGAGAGAGTATTATGGAGATTAAACGATTGGTTTTTAACCCATTCAGAGAGAATACATATGTCGCATGGGACGATACGAAGGAGTGTGTCATCGTTGATGCGGGCAACATGGTTGAGGGCGAGAACCGCATCCTCAAGGAGTTTATCGAGGCACATGGCCTCAAGCCCGTTATGGCGGTAAACACTCACGGTCACTTCGACCATGTGGGTGGCGTTAAGTGGCTCAAGGATACCTACGGCGCGCAGTTCGCATGCTCGTTGAAGGACCAGTTCATCATCGACAGCACGGCGGGAGGCACCATGTATGGCTTCAAGTGCAACGAGGTGCCAGCGATTGATGTAGACCTCGACACTGTAGGCGAGATTCGCTTCGGCGAGACCGTGTTGCGCGTTATCAAGACCCCTGGTCACACGCCTGGTCATGTGGTGTTGTTCAACGAGGCAGCGAAGACCCTATTTACGGGTGACACGCTCTTCAAGGAGAGCATCGGTCGCACGGACCTGCCTGGTGGCGACTACTCGTGGATTATGAAGTCTATATTGGAGGAGGTGGTGCCCCTCGGCGACGATGTCACCATCTACCCCGGCCACGAGGACTCTTCGACCATCGGCCACGAGGTGTTGTACAACCCCTTCATTGTCGAGGTGCTCAACAACGAGATTAACTACAAAGGATAGCCCTACGATATGCGTATAGATATTATTACTGTCGTGCCCGAGCTCTTGGACTCGCCCTTGAACGAGTCCATATTGAAGCGTGCGCAGGAGTCGGGACATGCCGAGATTTATGTGCACAACTTGCGCGACTATACCGACGACAAGCGTCGCACCGTTGACGACTACCCCTTCGGTGGCGAGGCGGGCATGGTGATGAAGATTGAGCCTGTGTTCCGCTGCATCGAGAAGCTCAAGTCGGAGCGCGACTACGACGAGATTATCTTCACCTCGCCCGATGGTATCACCTACAACCAGCACGAGGCAAACCGCCTCTCGCTGATGAAGAACATCATCATCCTCTGCGGCCACTACAAGGGCATCGACTACCGCATCCGCGAGCACCTCATCACTCGCGAGATTTGGATTGGCGACTATGTGCTCACGGGAGGCGAGCTCGCTGCGTGCGTCATTGCCGACTCGGTTGTGCGCATCATCCCTGGTGCTATTGGCGACGAGGCCTCGGCACTTACGGACTGCTTCCAGGATAACCTGCTTGCACCACCCGTCTACACCCGCCCTGCGGAGTTCAACGGCTGGAAGGTGCCCGATGTGCTATTGTCGGGACACTTTGCCGAGATTGAGAAGTGGCAGGATGAGCAGGCATACTTGCGTACGAAAGCCTTGCGACCCGATTTGTTGGAGGAGTAGTAGGAAGCTGAATAGATAATAGGGGATGACTTTTGGTCATCCCCTATTACTATATATAGGTATACGCCTACTTGATGTCGAAGTTGAGCAGCGTGTGGTCGCCAATTGTGAGGCGGTAGTTATCACCAGCCTTGGCATCGAACGCTGTGGGAGCACCGAGGTAGATAAGGTCGCCAATGCGCAGTGTCATGCACTCCGAGAGGTGGCTAACTACGCGGTCGGGCATAAAGCACATATCGCCAAGCGAGATGCGGGCGCGCTCCTCGCCGTTGATGTAGAATATTGCGCCCTCCGAGATTGCCTCTGCGGGGAGCGTGTCGAGCGAGAGTGCCGAGGAGTGGTCGAAGCCCACAGCCTCATCCCATGGCATACCCTCACGGCGTGCCTCGTCGAGTTTGTCGATGGCGGTGAATGCCACGCCTCCCATAACGCCATCTATGCAGCGCGCTGCGAAGCGCTCACCGATGTACTTCGCCAAGCGCGACACCTTAAGCACGATATGTGGCTCGGCGATGACGCGACCCACGCCATCGGGGATGTAGAAGGCGTCGTTGTTGCGCAGTAGTGCGGTGTCGGCCTTGAGGTAGTAGCGGGGCGTTGTGGCCTGCTCCGAGTAGTTGTTTATAATGGTTATAAGTTTCATCGTTTGAGTGAGTTAACAATATCTAAAGCAAATCGTTCCGAAGCCCCTGCCTCGCCAATCATCGTGCGCAACTCCTTGAAGTCACGAAGCATACGCTCTCTCTCGCTACCCCCAGGGAGTATCGCCGCAAGCTCCTTTGCCGAGGTCTCGATGGGTAGTTTCGCGCGTACAAGCTCCTTTACGGCCTCGCGGTTGAGGTTGATGTTAACGAGCGAGATGTAGGGTATGCGCAAGAAGTAGGGTTTTAGTTTTTCGTAGAGCCATGGAACATGGTACAACACCACCTCGGGGATGCCCATAAGTGCGGTCTCGAGGGTCGCCGTACCCGAGGTAACTATCGCTGCCTCGCTCATGGCGAGAGTCTGCTGCGTGCGGTCGCAGACATAGCGCACATCCGAGTCGGCTATAATATTGTCGTATAGACTCTTATCTATCCATGGCAGTGCCGTAACCACAAACTGATAGTTGGTAAACTGGCGCGAGAGGGCAACCATATCGGGGAGGTTGGCCTTGATTTCCGATACGCGGCTGCCTGCTAGGAGTGCCACGATGGGGCGGTTGTCGAGTCCGCATTCGGCGAGGTATTGCTCGCGTGTGGGGAGCGTAGCACGGCGCTCGGCGATGTCATCAACCAAGGGGTTGCCACAGAATATGGGCTCTATGCCGTGGCCACGAAAGTACTCGGTCTCGAAGGGAAAGATGGTGTAGAGGCGGTCTACATATTTGCGCAGCTGCTTGACGCGGCGCTCCTTCCATGCCCACACCTTGGGTGCTATGTAGTAGTACACCTTAATGCCCTTGGCCTTTGCCCACTTGGCGATGCGGAGGTTGAAGGCGGGGTAGTCTATCAAGATGATTACATCGGGGTTGAAACCTTCGATGTCGGCCTTGACATCGTCTATCTGGCGGAATATGGTGCGCAGGTTCATCGCCACCTGCACAAATCCGAAGAAGGACATCTCGGTGTAGTGGTAGAGCATATTCTCTTTGCCACCCACCTCGGCCATGCGGTCGCCACCCGAGAAGCGGAACGATGCTTCGGGGTCGTTGTGGCATATGCCGCGCATAAGTTTGCTGCCGTGGAGGTCACCCGAGGGCTCACCCGCAATAACGTAATACTTCATGGTTGACTCTATTTTGACTACAAAGATAACCCTTTATTTCGAATATGCGCTACGATAAACCAAAAAAGCGTGCCCACTATGTAGTGTGAACACGCTTCGGAAGGGGATGTTATGTAGGACTACTTGACGGTGATAGTGCCGTTGTCAAGCTCGAAGAAGTTGGCATCTGTGCCACCGTTGAGGAGCGCCAAAGCATCGGCAGAGGTTACTACGCTATTGTCCGACACATTCAAGAGGTCGCCATTTGTGTAGTAGAAGCACTCTACGTTGTTGTTCGAAGCCTGATATGCGATGCCGTTTGAAGAGGTGATAACGCCGCCATTGAGGCAGTAGTTAGCCTTGTCGGCGGAGCCATACTGCGCCTTGGGTGCGATGCCACCTGCGCCATGAGCGCCACTCACTGCGCCATTGTTGTAGCAGTAGTTTGCGGTGACGGTGCCATAGAGGCTGTATGCGATACCTGCGGCGTAGCTATGCTCTGCGGTGATGTCGCCGAAGTTTGCGCAGTAGGCAAATGTAGCCTTCGCGCCAGGTGTCTGGCCGAGGATGCCCGCAGCTGAGGCGTTGGCATTCTCCTTCATTGAGCGCACATCGCCATAGTTGTAGCAGTACTCAAAGTCGCACGCGCCCAAGATGATACATACGATACCCGATGCTGGCTCCGACTCCGATGATGAAATCTCGCCATTGTTCACAGCATTAGATATAGCACCCTCCATGCGGTTTGCGATGCCCGCAGCACCCCACTGGCCTGTGATGTCGCCATTGTTTACAACGCTGTCGATGACGGTGTTAGCACCCGAGAGCCAGCTTGCAACGCCCGCAGCGCGGTTTGCCGTTACCGAAGCATCGTTCTGGCAGTTGGTGATTGTTACATCTACTGCGTCGTGGCATATGCCCGCAGCATAGCTTGTAGCGTTGATGGTGCCCGATACCTTGACATTGTCGATTGTCATGCCCGCCTCGGCGTTGCATACCACGCCCGCAGCATACTTAGATGAGTCGATGTTTACACCCTCGAGAGTGAGGTTCTTGACCACAGCACCTGCATCAGCATAGGCGATGAAGGCTGCATTGTCGCCACCCGCAGCGAGGTTGTAGATGGTCTTGCCATTGCCATCGAGCGTACCCTTGAACATGTTTGTAGATGTGCCGATGGGTGTCCAGAGCTCGTTGTTGAGGTCGATATCCTCGGCAAGGAGTATGGTCTTGCCATCGAGGTTGTTGGCATCGGCTGTTGCGAGCCATGCAAGCTCCGAGGCCTTTGTGATGGTGTAGGTCTGCGTTGTGGCATCGAGTGCAGGCTCGCTCACGCTTATGCCATCCCACAACTGCTGGTAGAAGGGCTCCTCGGTGATGTTATCCGAGTTGTGGAAGTTGTCGTTGATGGAGATGTTCACCTCCGTACCGTAGGTGAGCACATTGCCGATGAGCGTTGTGAGGTAGTTGCGCTGAACGGGGATGTCGGTGTTGAAGTCGGTCTGCTTGATAAGAGCGTTGGCCTTGTCGTACACCGCCATTGTGAAGTTGATGGCGCGCTGCTGGTCGTCGGCAAGGATGTAGTCCGTAAAGAGTGTCATGTGCGTGTGACGCTTGATGCCATCGGCACTCACGCTACCATAGAGGTCGTAGTTGTCGTAACCCTCTGTGTAGAGGTGTGTGGCGAGGCCTGTGGCGCTGTCGCTAACAACCTTCGTAGTGGCAGCGTCGTAGGTATACTCAAATGATTTTGTAGCATACTCACCGCCGATGGCACCCGTAAGGGCGTTGAAGGTCGATGGGTTGAAGGCGTTGTACTCCACTGCCACCTTGCCTGGGTCGGTGTTGAGGTTAAGCTCCGCGAGGTCGGTAGCCACCACGCGCACCTTACCATAGGGACGCCAGAGCGTCATGTTGTGTGCCATGGGGTTGCTGATGGCGATGTCGGATGATGCGAAGTAGGCATCGGTGCACTCGGTGTTGATGTTGTGGTCCTTGAGGGTGATATCCTTGAGCGTAGCACCTATGTTGTGATACAAACCGAGGGTGCTCTGCACCTCTACGGATGGGTTGTCCGATGCGCCATCCTCAACGAAGTCGGCAAAGACAACGAAGTGGTAGTCGCGGTTGGGGATGAGGCGAAGCTCGAAGTTTACGGGGGCATACTCATCGGTTATTATAACCTGACGGTCCTTGATGGGGGCGTAGTCGTCGCCATAGTTACCACTGGGGTCCACGTCGTAGACCTCCAAGGTGTAGCGAAGGTCTACATCTGCCCAGTCTACACGGTTGTCGCCCATGGCGCTACCCTGCAAGTAGTCGATAGCGCCGTAGGCACTGTTGCGTCCCGCCTGTGCGCTATCTCCCGCACGTGTTGCGAGGTCCGTAACGCCTACTGCGAGTGAGAAGTCTACCTCGTTGTTGCCAGCGATTGTTGTCTCATGGTCTGTCTGGCACGATGCCAATCCAAGCACCGCTGCCGATAAAGCTAAAAATTTTCTCATAAAGTAAAAATGTATTGAGTGTACATGCCTCACAACTTTACAAAACGAGTGCCACACTGACCATAGCGCAAAAAAAAGCGACCCCCAAAGGAGTCGCTTGAAGAGTTGTATGTGGGTGGAGTATTAGAGGCCCATCTCCTTGATAAGCCACTCAGCGCCACCTACCTTATCTACTACGAACAACACATAGCGGATGTCGCAGATGATGTTGCGGCACAAGGTCTCGTCAAACTCGATGTCGGACATTGTAGAGAGCCATGTGCGGTCGAAGTTAACACCGATAAGCTCGCCCTTGCGGTTGAGAACGGGAGAGCCCGAGTTACCACCTGTTGTGTGGTTCGTAGCGATGAAGCATACGGGCACGGTGTACTTGCCATTCATGGTTACGCCCCAACGGCCGTAGTCCTTTGTTGCGTATGCGTCGCGCAATGCCTGAGGCACGTTGTAGTCATAAATCTCGGGGTTATCCTTGGCGATGATGCCCTCCAAAGTTGTCTGTGGGAGGTGGTACTCGCCATCGGCATACTCATAGCCCGCAACCTTACCGTATGCTACGCGCAAGGTGAGGTTTGCATCGGGGAAGAAGGCGCGCTTCTTGTCCCACTCCATAAGAGCCTTGACATAGGGGCGGAACCAACGCTCGATGTCGGGGATGTTGCTGAAGTTGCGGTATGCGTACTTCGATACATGCGCACGCAAGGGGGCAATGGCTGCGGCGAACTCCGCGATGGGGTCGTTAGCCACATTCTCGGCCTTGTAGCTCTCGAGGCTGCCGAGGGTGGTGTTGTTGTAGAGCCACTCTGCGTATGCTCGGGCGCCACCATGCTTCGCCAAGAGCTCCTTCAATGCGGGGCTAAAGAGCGTAGCGTGCTTCTCGTATGCTGTGAGCATAGCCACTGCGATGTCGCGGTCAACATTAACATCGAAGTCCTTGTAGAAGAGCTCGAGGGCTGCCTGCTTCTGCTCGGCGGTGAGCTTCGCGTTCTCGGCTATTGCGACAACCTGTGAAAGCTCTATGCCACGCAACGACTCGTTGAACAATTCGTAGTGGAAGTAACCCTCCATATTGCGCTCATAAGCGGCTGAGAGCGAGTCAAGAAGGTATGCTTTTGTGGGGTTCTCCTTGCGGAAGCGCTCCTCGTAAGCGAGTTTTTTATTGTATGTGCCGAGGCGGTTGATACCCTTAACCTCGCCCTGCCACTTCTTCCAAGCGTTGGCGATGTTAGCCTGCTTTGCTGCATACTTGATGCGTGTCTCTACGGACTTTGCCTGTGCTGCACCGATGATGTCGAGGCGCTGTGTGCGAAGGTCAATCTTCAAGGGGTCAGAAATCTCGGCGATGTACTTTACGGCGTCAGATGTGATATACTCCTGTGTGTTGCCAGGGAAGCCGTAAATCATTGTAAAGTCACCCTCCTTTACGCCCTTTGTCGAGATCTGGAAGTGGCGTGCGGGGGTGTAGGGCTTGTTCTCGGCGCTATATGCTGCGGGCTCGTTCTTCTCGTTGGCATAGATGCGGAAGATTGAGAAGTCGCCAGTGTGGCGTGGCCAAATCCAGTTGTCGTTGTCGGCGCCGAACTTACCGATAGTCGTTGGAGGTGTGCCCACGAGGCGCACGTCGTTGAACTCTCGGTAGATGAAGAGGTATGCCATGTTGCCGTAGTACATAGACTCCACTGTTGCGCGGTAGCCTACGCCCTCGGCCTCAGCCTTGGCGATAATCTCGGCCTTTGTCTCGCCCGCTGCGAGGCGCTCTGTCACCTCCTCCATGCGTACGAGGATGTGCACCTTAAGACCTGGGCAGGGCAACTCCTCGGCGTGGTTCATAGCCCAGAAGCCGTCGGTGAGGTAGTCGTGCTCGACGCTTGAGAGTGCCTGAATAGCGTCGTAGCCGCAGTGGTGGTTCGTAAGGATAAGACCCTCCTCAGAGATGATTTCGCCTGTACAGCCGCCATCGAAGAGAACAACGGCATCCTTCATAGACGCTTTGTTGATGGAGTAGATGTCCTCGGCAGAGAGTTTGAAGCCCTTAGACTTCATGTCGCTTATGCGTGACGAGATGAGTGACGGAAGCCACATGCCTTTGTCCGCAACGGCGTTGAATGTTGTTGCAAGAAGCAACGCGAAAATTAGTAGTGAACGTTTCATGTAGTGTATGTATTAAATTGATTTTCTGATTAGTAGCACGATGGCAGGCGCTCGATGAAGCACTCCAGCTCGCGGTAGAGCCTCTGCACGGGGAGTCCCATGACGTTGAAGAAGGAGCCCTCGATGGACTCTATGCCCGTGTAGCCTATCCACTCCTGAATGCCGTATGCGCCGGCCTTGTCCATGGGGTGGTAGTTATCGACGTAGTAGGCTATCTGCTCCTCCGTAAGCGTTGCAAAGCGCACCTTGCTCTTCGATGAAAAGCTGCGCTCGTGGTCTATGCTTCGGAGCGTTACGCCCGTCACTACGCTATGCTCGCGACCCGAGAGGCGTGCTATCATTGCGCGTGCCTCGTTTTCGTCGGCGGGCTTACCCAACACCTCGTTGCCCAATACCACGGTTGTGTCTGCGGTGATGAGTATGTCGCCGCACTGCAGGGGTGTGGGGTAGGCGTGGCTCTTTAGTTGTGAAAGGTACTCTGCCACCTCCTCTGCGGGGAGCGTTGCGGGGTATACCTCGTCGCACTCGAACTTTGGCGCAAGGCGATATGCTATGCCCGTAGCCTGCAAAAGTTCGCGGCGGCGTGGTGATGCCGAGGCGAGTATTATGTTGAATGACTTAAGTTTATCGTGTAGTAGCATCGCAAAACTCTTTTATCCTACAAAGTTACGCAATTTATTTGATTTTCCCTATCTTTGCGCCCATAATCATATATGTTTTTAGGCAAATATCTACAAAAGAGTCTGTTATGAAGCGTGATGCAATAGATTTCGAGAGCAATGATATAGGTAGACTGTTCCGCAAGATGCTTGTTCCGACGCTGCTCGGCACGTTGTCGATGTCGGCAATGACCGCCATAGATGGCATCATCGTGGGCCATGGCGTGGGTGCCGTGGGTGTCGCTGCGGTGAACATCGTCGTTCCCATCTATATGCTTATGTCGGGCATCGCACTCATGGTGGGCGCGGGCTGCTCGGTGGTGGCATCCATACATCTGGCAAAGCAGAAGTTGAAGGTTGCGCGCCTGAACATCACGCAGGCCCTCGTAGCCTCGTCGCTTGCGGCGGCTGTTATCTGCGCCATAATCCTCCTCTTCCCCGAGCAGATATTCGTGGCGCTGGGTGCCTCGCCCACGCTGCTGCCACATGTCATGGACTATACGCTGTGGCTTATGCCGGGCTTTGTCTTCGAGATGTTTGGCCTTATAGGCCTCTTTATCATTCGCTTGGACGGTGCGCCGCGCTATGCGATGTGGTGTAACATCATCCCCGCGGTGTTGAACGCCATCCTCGACTGGGTCTTCATCTTTCCCGTGGGTATGGGCGTCGAGGGTGCGGGTATCGCCACGTCGATGTGTATGGTGTTGGGCGGTGTTATGGCTTTGGTCTACCTCCTTATGCCGAGCCATAAGTTGAGCGTCGTATTGCCCAAGTTCTCGCTTAAGAGCCTCCGCCTGTCGCTCCGCAATGTGGGCTACCAGTGCCGTATAGGCATCTCCTCGCTTATGGGCGAAATCTCGTTGGCGGTCTTTGTCTTTGTTGGTAATCTGGTCTTTATGCGCTTCTTGGGTGACGATGGTGTCGGTGCCTTCGGCATTTCGTGCTACTACACCCCCTTCTTCTTCTCGGTGGGTAACTCCATCGCCCAGTCGGCACAACCCATCATAAGCTATAACTATGGCCGCGAGCGCTGGGATAATGTTAGCCGCGTGCGCCGCATGCTCCTTATGACCTCGTTTGCCGTGGGTGCCGTGGTGTCGCTGTTGTTCGTATTTGTTCCCGAGTGGCTTGTGGGATTGTTCGTAGATGTCACATCACAGGCGGGCGTTATCGCCATCGCGGGCTTCCCATACTACGCCCTCGGCATCATATTCTTCATCCTCAATGTCGCTATCATAGGCTACTACCAGAGCATCGAGCGCGTGGGTCGTGCGATGTTCATTACGGCGCTTCGCGGTATGGTATTTGTTGTTCCTGCCTTCTTGCTGCTGCCTGCGGTACTCGGTGTGCGGGGTATATGGCTTGCGATGCCTGCGGCCGAGGTGCTGACGCTCGTGGTGATATTGCTAATGTTGCTTGCAACAAAAAAGAGAGTGGCTCGTACCTGAGGGTAGGAGCCACTTCCTTTTATGTGTGTGGGTGTTACTTCTTGATAGTAAGCTCGTCGAGCAACCACTCGGCACCTGCATACTTCTCAATCACGAACAAGACATAGCGGATGTCGACAGCGATTGTGCGCTGCAACTCGGGCTCGAATGCCACATCGCCAGACATAGCCTCCCAGTTGCCGTCGAATGCCAAGCCGATAAGCTGACCCTTCTTGTTCATAACGGGTGAACCAGAGTTACCACCTGTGATGTCGCAGTTCACGAGGAATGCGATGGGGAGGTCGCCATTCTTGTCGGCATAGCGGCCGTAGTCCTTCGCGGCGTAGAGCTCCTTCAAGCGCTCAGGCACGGTGAACTCAACGGGGTTTGTGGGGTCCTCCTTCGCCATCACGCCATCGAGAGTGGTGTAGTGGTTGTAGATGATACCGTCGGCGGGGCTGTATGGCAATACATTACCGTAGGTGAGGCGGAGTGTGAAGTTAGCATCCGATGCCCACGCCTTGTTGGGCTTCATCTTCATAAGGCCCGCGATGTAGAGGCGGTGACCCTCCGAGAACTTCTCGTTGGTAGCCATAACTGCGGGTACAAGCTCGTTGTAGAGCTCGAAGAGTGACACTGCAAGCTCGCGTACGGGGTCGTTGTTGAATGCTGCCTCGCGTGCCTCAGCATCGAGCGCTGCAATAGCCTGGAACTTCTCATAGTTTGTAAGCTGTGAGTTGTCGTAGAGCCAGTCAACATAGGCATCGCTGTTGCCACCAAACTCTGCATCAATCTTTGCGTAGATTGAGGGCAGGCGCTTGTTGTTCTCGCGGTAGATTGTGAACATGCGCTTTGCGACGTCGCGGTCGGTAGCCTCGTCATAGTCCTTGTAGAACTGCTCGGGGTCGCGCATGCCAAGCATTGTCTGCACAAGCTCCACCGACTGGAAGAATGCCTCCGAGATATACTGCAATGTAGCGTTCTCCCCCTTTGCCTCGGTCTGCGACTGCTCGATGAGGCTCAAAGCATCCATGTAACGCTCCTCGGGGAGGGTATTCTTGTTTGCCCAAGCCTGGAACTCTGCCTCCTGTGCAGCCTTCTTACCGCGCACATTGAGCTTCTCGATGCCGCGTGACATGCCGATAGAGTTCTTCCAGTAGTTTGCCGAGCGTGCGAACTTTGCGTCGTACTTGATGCGTACAGCCTGGTCAGCATCCATGTGCTTGCGCAGGATTGCCTGACGCTCGCCACGGATGTAGATGCGCTGTGGGTTGTCCACCTCCAACATATAGTCAATCTCGTAAGATGTCATGTAGCGCTGTGTAGAGCCGGGGAAGCCCATGATCATGCCGAAGTCACCCTCCTTGATGCCCTTGAGCGAGATGTCGAGCCACTTCTCTGCCTTGTAGGGCACATTATCCTTAGAGTATGCTGCGGGGCGGTTATCCTTGCCAGCGTAGACGCGGAAGATAGAGAAGTCGCCAGTGTGGCGTGGCCACATCCAGTTGTCAGTGTCGCCACCAAACTTACCGATAGACGATGGAGGTGTGCCTACGAGGCGCACATCAGTATAGGTCTCGTGTGCGAAAGCGAAGAACTGGTTGTTGCCGAAGAAGCCTGGGATGATGATGTCGTAGCCAGGATACTGCGCCTCGAGCTGAGCAATCTTAGCCTGCTTGTTGGCAGTAGCCATAGCCTGAAACTCCTCTTCGCTTGCAGTCGATGGAATGTTGCCCACGATGTCGGCTGTGACATCCCAGATGTGGCGCACGAAGCGCACCGAAAGACCCTCTGCGGGGAGCTCCTCGGCATTGTTCATAGCCCAGAAACCATCAGCGAGGTAGTCGTGCTCGACAGATGAGAGCTTCTGAATGGCGTCGTAGCCACAGTGGTGGTTGGTAAAGATGAGGCCCTCGGGCGATACAATCTCGCCTGTGCAGCCGCCACCAAAGATTACGATGGCATCCTTGAGTGATGACTTCTCGGCAGAGTAGATATCCTCGGCCTTGAGCTTCGCGCCGTGTGCCTTCATATCCTTCTCGTTCATCTTCTTGATGTAGGGCAATAGCCACATGCCCTCGTCTGCCATGGCTGAGAACGATACGCCAACCAGTAGCAAAAGTGTTAATAGTCTCTTCATATTTCTATCTGTTTTTGTGTATTGTCTTTCTCTACGCATGTGCGCGCGTATGCGTATGCGCACATTAATTATATGTCATAGGCTATTTCCACACCAGGGGTGCGCCCACAGCCTCAAGCTCGGCGTCGGTCACCTCCACAGCGATGCTACCAAGCTCGGCATCTCCAATCTCGTAGGTCTGATACTGGAAGACGATGCCGCCATCGGTGAGATATGCAATCTCGGGGAGGTATAGGTGCGCGGGAGAGTTGATGAAGAACTGCTCGCCATACGCCTCATCGAGCTTGTTGTAGATAACCTCGACAAGCGCATCGTACCACTCGCCCTCGTTGAGGTAGCCAAAGTCGTAGGCACTGCCCGAGGCTACATCGTAGCACTCGTATGTGTGGTTGACAAGGGGGTAGACACCGCCAAAGTCTGTCTCGATGACCGTGTCGTAGCAGATGACGCTGTTGTCGCGCACAAGCGACGCCACCTGATAGAGGTGCAACTCGCACTCCACATCGCCGAAGTTGTACTCCTGCATGCTTGCCACGGCTGCATCCTTGAATATCTCGCATGAGCGCTGCAAGTCCTGCTTCTCGAAGGCGAACTCACCAAATGTAGTGTTGTAGTTCATGCTGTCGATGATGGCGAGGGCTGCGTTGTCGGCGCTATTGGCTATGCGCTCGTACGAAATCGTAATGTTGAATCTGCCCTCGTCGATGTACTCATATTCGAAGGTCTTGAACTCGGGGATGTCGCTCTTCGACTCTTTGTCGGCACATGCCACTGCGCACACCGCGGCAATGGCAAGTATATAAAATTTAAATTTTCTCATACCTATGTTTATTATTTTGTAGCGTAAAGATACAAATTTTTATTTTATCTGCAAAATCTTTGGGTGTTATGGTGCGCAGTGGTCACAACTTCCTGCCTGGTGGGCGCGGGGTAGAGATAGTAATATTGGCGCAAACTCCCGTCAATTTTGCCTAAATGTGGGCTTTTGGAGGAAAATTTAAGAAAAAATGCATTTTTTTTGCGAAAAAATTTGCAGAATAAAAAAAAGTCCGTATATTTGCATCGTCAAAAGGAAACAAACCTAATGACAACAAAAACTGGTCGATTCATCTAAGGGCTAGGATACCTGCCTCTCACGCAGGACATAGGGGTTCGAATCCCCTATCGACTACCAAAAATCAACAGGAAGATGTCGCAAGACATCTTTTTGTGTTTTATACCGGTAGGCTATGCAGCGACATATTGATATCAACGACTTCAACTATCCGCTCCCCGATGAGCGCATAGCAAAGTTCCCACTCGAGGAGCGCTCTTCGTCGAAGCTCCTCATCTACGACAACGGCACAATCTCCCAGAGTAACTTCCGCAATGTGGCAGAGTTCCTGCCCGAGGGCGCTATGCTCGTGTTCAACAATACGCGCGTGGTGCGTGCTCGTATCGTGATGCACAAGGCGTCGGGTGCGCGCATCGAGGTCTTCTGCCTCGAGCCCCACAACCCCGCGGACTATGAGCGCGCCTTTCAGCAGCGTGGCCAGAGCGAGTGGAGCTGCATCGTGGGCAACCTCAAGAAGTGGAAGGAGGGCGAGGTAGGCATCGACTTCGACTTTGCTGGTGAGCAACATACGCTCCGTGCCGAGATTGTTGAGCGCGGCACGCGTGAGCATATCGTGCGCATGTGCTGGTCTGCCGACTGCACCTTTGGCGAACTCCTCGAAGAGTTGGGTCGTATTCCCATCCCACCATATCTCAACCGCGAGAGCGAGGAGATTGACAACACTCGCTACCAGACCGTATATGCTCGCTATGAGGGCTCGGTGGCGGCACCCACGGCGGGTCTTCACTTTACCGAGTCGCTGATGGAGGATATGCGTACTAAAGGTTTTGGTTTTGAGGGTGTTACGCTACATGTTGGCGCGGGTACTTTCCTTCCTGTAAAGGATGAAAATGCCGCTGACCACCCCATGCACACGGAGCATTTCTCGGTTACGCTATCAACGCTTGAGTCGCTACTCTCGCGTGCCGAGAATATCGTTGCTGTGGGCACTACATCGGTGCGTACTCTGGAGTCTTTGACGGCTCTTGCATGGCGCATCAAGAGCGAGGGCAACCCCCATGAGGAGCGCGTGGTAGGGCAGTGGGAGTTGTACGATATCCCCGCCGATTTCAATGGCGAGGAGGTGCTCTCGACGCTTGTGACATATATGCGCGAGAGGGGACTCGAGCAGCTCAAGGCGGCAACGCAGATTATGATTACACCCCTGGGTTATCGCTTCCGCATCGTGCGCTACATCATCACCAATTTTCACCAGCCCAAGTCGACTTTGCTGCTCCTTGTAAGTGCCTATGTTGGAGATGATTGGCATAAGATTTACGACTACGCCCTGGAGCACGACTTCCGCTTCCTGAGCTATGGTGACTCGTCGCTATTGAAGGTGAATCGTTAGTAAAAATATCATACAAAAAGAGACTTCCCAAACCAACTTGGGAGGTCTCTTTGTTTTTTGATTGGTTGATTAGTACTGCTCCTTCTCGTTGGGGAAGTCGCGGCTCTTCACGTCGTCAACATAGTGGCCCACAGCCTCCAGAATTGTTGTGCCTACATCGGCGTAGCGACGCAAGAAGCGGGGTGAGAAGGCCTGTGTGATGCCGAGCATGTCGTGGGCAACGAGCACCTGACCATCTGTCGCGCCACCCGCACCGATGCCGATTGTGGGTATGTGCAACTCCTCCGATACGCGCTTGCCGAGCTCTGCGGGAATCTTCTCCAAAACCACCGCGAAGCAGCCCGCCTCCTCGAGGAGCTTGGCGTCGCGGATGAGCTTCTCGGCCTCTGACTTATCCTTTGCGCGCACGTTGTATGTGCCGAACTTGTGGATAGACTGGGGCATAAGACCGAGGTGTCCCATCACGGGAATGCCTGCCGAGATGATGCGCTGTACGCTCTCCAAAATCTCTTCGCCACCCTCCATCTTAACTGCGTCTGCCTCAGTCTCTTTCATGATGCGAACGGCAGAGTCGAGGGCGAGCTTCGAGTTACCCTGGTATGTACCGAAGGGGAGGTCCACAACCACCAGTGCGCGCTCCACGGCACGCACCACAGACTTGGCGTGGTAGATCATCATATCGAGGGTGATGGGGAGAGTAGTCTCGAAACCAGCCATCACATTTGCTGCTGAGTCGCCGACAAGGATAACATCGATGCCTGCCTTATCGACAATCTTTGCCATAGAGTAATCATACGATGTGAGCATGGCAATCTTCTCGCCGCGCTGCTTCATCTCCGTAAGGCGTAGAGTCGTCACGGCTCTTACTGTGCTTTCTACTGACATATGTTTGTTTGAGTAAATTTTATACAAAGTTAACCATTAAAATGAAATGTGCAAACTTATTTGTTATATTGCTCAATATTTCGTAACTTTGAGGTGTGTAGATTGAAAAACGAAGTTATTATGAAAAGTATAACTGTAAGAATACTGAGTGCTATAATTTTTGTGATGTTTTTAACTTCATGTTGGCAGGATTATTCGCAGCAGGAGATAGTGCCCAGGGCTTGTATTTTAATTGTAAATGATACAGAACGAATTTTAGTTCTTGATCACGACATTTTTGGTGAATCAGAAATTGTAGAGATTAAGCCGGAACTATTTATACATAAATTCGCCCTTTCTTATAACTACTCCAAAAGTGTTGATGAGAACTATTGTGAGTATTATTTGCTTAATCTTAATGAAGGTTCCTATTTTAGGATATATAATACGGATGGAGAGTTGCTTAGGGCGTGGAAGAAAGGAGAGTGCGATGTCTCTAAAAAGAATCCTTATGATGTGAAATACTATACCTATACTTACGAATGTAGCCTATATAATTTGCTATATTCTTGGTGTTTTAGAATAGATGAGGAGCTTTTATCTCAAGAAGAATAGCTTCGTGCTGTTTTTTGGAAAAACGGCTGTTTAGTGTTGATGTAAAGGTAATTGTAGATTATGAAACAGATAGTTAGTTGGATTATGGCGGTGGCTCTGTCTATGTCGCTATCATCGTGTTTTGAAGAGGAGGCCTTGTCTCCGTTATTGTACAAGTTGAGTTTTACTAATGGCACCGATCAGACCATTATTGTAAAGCATAATCTAAATGTGATGGAGGAGGTGATAACGCTTGACAAGGGCGAGGAGGAGTGCTTTATTGTAGTTGATGAATATCAAGCTGCAGGTCGCCAAAGTATTTTGGAAAATGTTGATCAGCGAGCTTATATCAGAGTATATAGCGAAGATGGAACACTGCTTAAGGAGTGGAAAAAGTCTGAACATTACACAATTAAGAATCCGTTCGATTATGAATACTATGATTACAGCTCCTTGGATGCAAGTACTGATGATTATGATCAGGTGTCAACCTTCGTAATCTATGGCTGGCTCTTTGTTTTGGAGTGATTTTTTTAGCTGCTGAGAGGCTTTTGTGCAGAAAAATACCTATATATATTGTGTAGTATAAAAAAAAGTAGTATATTTGCAGCGTATTAGAGCGAGTGTAAGGGGACGAGGAGTCCCCTTATTTCGTACCTGGGCGGATAATCAACTCGCCCCAAAAGCCGATAATAACGTAGTAAAATAGTATAAAAATGATTGATGTTAAGACAGTTACGGAGATTGCTGAGCGCCACCTCAAGGGTAGCGACATCTATGTTGTAGAGTGTAAAATCAGCCCTATGGGCGAGATAGAACTCCTCATCGACAGCGATACTGCCGTAAAACTCGAAGATTGCGCAGCACTAAACCGCGCTATCGAGGCTGAGCTCGACCGCGAGGTTGAGGACTACTCGCTCATGGTAGCATCGGCGGGCATCGGCACAGAGCTCAAGCTCCTACGCCAGTACAACAAGATTATCGGCTCATCTGTAGAGGTGCTACTCAAGGACGGCATCAAGCTCCTTGCGAAGCTCAACAGCGCCGATGAGGCCGGCATAGTCCTCTCATACGAGGAGAAGCAGGCCGTGGAGGGCAAGAAGCGCAAGGTGACCGTGGAGGTTACGAAGGAGTACAAGTGGGAGGAGATTAAATACGTCAAAGAGTACCTCGACTTCAAGTAATTTTTCGTTATAAGAGGCGATATTTGACGCTTTGCTTGTCTGAAAAATGCTCATTTACTTCGAGTAAACTCCGCTTTTTCATCCCGCGACAAATCGCCAAATCTCACCACTTCTAACGAAATATTGGTGAGGCGCCCGTAAACAAGACAAATAAACAAAAACAAAATATAAAACACAAAATGAAGTACATTAATCTTATCAGCAACTTTGCAGAGTTCAAGGAGCTCAAGAGCATCGACAACTCTACGCTTATCGGTGTATTGGAGGATGTATTCCGCCACGCACTCCAGAAGCAGTTTGAGAGTGACGAAAACTTCGACGTTATCATCAACCCCGAGAAGGGTGACCTCGAGATTTGGCGCAACCGCACAGTCGTAGAGGACGATATGTTGGAGGATGAGAACACCGAGATTGCACTCTCGGAGGTTAAGGCTATCGACGCATCATACGACGTGGGTGACGAGTATGTAGACCAGATTGACATGACACAGTTCGGCCGCCGTGCGGTGTTGTCACTCCGCCAGAACCTCGCATCACGCATCCTCGACCTCGAGAAGGCTGCCCTCTTCGAGAAGTACTCGGAGAAGGTTGGCGAGATTATCACAGGTGAGGTTTACCAGGTGTGGAAGAAGGAGGTGCTCGTGCGTGACGATGAGGACAACGACCTCGTATTGCCCAAGGGCGAGCAGATTCCCAACGACTTCTACCGCAAGGGTGACCCCATCAAGGCTATCGTTAAGTCTGTGGAGATGAATAACAACCAGCCACGCATCATCCTCTCGCGTACCGACAATCAGTTCCTCGAGCGTCTGTTCGAGCAGGAGGTGCCCGAGATTTACGACGGTCTGATCACCATCAAGCGCATCGCGCGCATCCCTGGTGAGCGTGCCAAGGTAGCCGTAGAGTCTTACGACGAGCGCATCGACCCCGTAGGTGCTTGCGTCGGCATGAAGGGCTCGCGTATCTACACCGTGGTTAAGGAGTTGCGCAACGAGAACATCGATGTTGTGAACTACACCGCAAACACATCGCTAATGATTCAGCGTTCGTTGAACCCCGCAAAGATTTCGACTATCACCATCGACGAGGAGCGTAAGACAGCATCAGTATACTTGAAGCCCGAGGAGGTATCTTTGGCTATCGGTAAGGGTGGTCTTAACATCCGTCTCTCGAAGATGCTCACAGGCTACGACATCGATGTATATCGTGAGATTGAGGAGGAGGATGTGGCACTCACAGAGTTTGCAGACGAGATCGAGGGCTGGATCATCGAGGCGCTCAAGAATGCTGGCTTCGACACTGCAAAGAGCGTATTGGAGCTCTCTGTAGATGAGGTGGCACACCGCGCAGACCTCGAGGTTGAGCAGGCTGAGGCCGTAGTAGCTGTGCTTAAGGCAGAGTTCGAGTAGAGTAGATAACGATTAATGAAAGGAGAATTGAATGGATAATAGCAAGAAAATAAGACTTATACAGGTGGCGAAGGAGTTTAAGGTGGGCTTTAACACGCTTGCCGACTATCTCCAGCGCAAGGGCCTGCAGAGCGACTGCTCGCCCTCATCACCCGTATCTGCAGAGGTATATGCAGTACTCGAGAAGGAGTTTGGTCGTAACCGTCAGTCGGGCAACGAGCGCAATGCTGTGCGTGAGCGCATACAGTCGAAGGGCTCGGTGAGCATCAACTCACACAATGCCAAGGAGGACGAAGAGGAGGAGGTTGTAATCAAGAGCAACGTCATCAGCGTGAAGGATGAGGTTCGCGGTCCCAAGATTTTGGGTAAGATTGACCTCGACGGCAAGAAGAAGGAGACTCCCGCACCCGTAGAGGTGAAGGAGGAGCCAAAGCCAGCGCCCGCACCCGTAGTTGAGGAGCCCAAGCGTGAGGAGCCCAAGCCTGCACCCGCAGAGCCAAAGGCGGAGCCCAAGCCTGCACCCGCACCCGTAGTGGAGGAGCCCAAGCATGAGGAGGTGGCAGAGGAGCCCAAGCGCGACTCTGTATATCGCCCCCAGGTGTCACAGCTCGATGGCCCCAAGATTCTCGGTACTATGGATGTGTCGAACATGGTTCCTGGTGGCAAGCACAAGCGCAAGCGTCTCGAGAAGGAGAAGGTGAATGTTGCGAAGGAGGGTAAGAATGTAGGTAAGCCCGAGAAGGGTGGCCAGAAGGGTGGTAACAACAACCCCAACGCCAACCAGAACAATAACCAGCAGGCACAGCAGCAGTCAAAGAAGAATAAGAAGCAGAAGCAGAAGCAGCAGCCCGTTGTACGCCCCGAGGTATCGGATGAGGAGGTACAGAAGCAGGTTAAGGATACCTTGGCACGTCTTACAGCCAAGGGTACAAAGTCCAAGGGTGCGAAGTATCGTAAGGAGAAGCGTGAGGAGGTTCGTGAGCGCATGAACGAGGAGATGGAGCGCGAGGAGATGGAGCGCAGCGTGCTCAAGGTTACGGAGTTCGTAACCGTGAGTGAGCTCGCTACCATGATGAACGTATCGCCCATGGAGGTCATCTCGGCATGTATGAACCTCGGCCTTATGGTATCTATCAACCAGCGTCTCGACGCCGAGGCTTTGGTTGTTGTGGCTGAGGAGTTCGGCTTCACCGTAGAGTTCGTATCGGTAGAGATTCAGGAGGCTATCGAGGCCGATGCCGACACCGATGACGAGCTCGTAGCGCGTCCCCCTATCGTTACCGTAATGGGTCACGTAGACCACGGTAAGACATCGCTCTTGGATAACATCCGTAAGACAAATGTAACTGCTGGCGAGGCGGGTGGTATCACCCAGCACATCGGTGCTTACTCTGTGGAGCTCAACGGCCAGAAGATTACCTTCCTTGATACCCCAGGTCACGAGGCCTTCACCGCTATGCGTGCGCGTGGTGCCAAGATGACCGACGTGGCTATCATCATCGTTGCTGCCGACGACAGCGTCATGCCACAGACCGTGGAGGCTATCAACCACGCCTCTGCAGCAGGTGTGCCTATGGTGTTCGCTATCAACAAGATGGATAAGCCACAGGCAAACTCTGACCGCATCCGCGAGCAGCTCTCGGCGATGAACTACCTCGTGGAGGACTGGGGTGGTAAGTACCAGTGCCAGGAGGTATCTGCAAAGAAGGGTATGAACCTCGACAAGCTCCTCGAGAAGGTGTTGCTCGAGGCCGAGATGCTCGACCTTAAGGCTAACCCCGACCGTAAGGCTTCGGGTGCCGTTATCGAGTCTATGTTGGATAAGGGTCGTGGCTATGTTGCTACAATCATGGTTCAGAACGGTACTCTCCGCGTGGGTGATGTGCTCCTTTCAGGTACATACACAGGCCGCGTGAAGGCTATGTTCGACGAGAACGGTAAGAAGGTTACCGAGGCAGGTCCTTCAACTCCCGTACAGGTGCTCGGTCTTAACGGTGCGCCACAGGCGGGTGATACATTCAATGTTATGGATGACGACCGCTCGGCACGCGAGATTGCCAACAAGCGTGAGCAGTTGCAGCGTATGCAGGGCATCATGACACAGAAGCACGTTACACTCGACGAGATTGGTCGCCGTATCGCCATCGGCTCGTTCAAGGAGCTTAACATCATCGTTAAGGGTGATGTGGACGGCTCTGTGGAGGCTATGTCGGGCTCACTCATCAAGCTCTCGAAGGAGACCGTACAGGTTAACGTTATCCACTCTGCTGTGGGTCAGATTTCGGAGTCTGACGTACTTCTCGCTGCCGCATCTAACGCCATCATCGTGGGCTTCCAGGTGCGTCCTTCAGCTGCAGCGCGTAAGGCTGCCGAGAAGGAGCAGATCGATATCCGCCTCTACTCAATCATCTACGACGCTATCAACGAGATTAAGGACGCTATCGAGGGTATGCTCGAGCCCGTCATGAAGGAGGAGATCGTATGTTCTACCGAGGTGCTCGAGACCTTCAAGATCTCAAAGGTGGGTACCGTTGCCGGCTGTATCGTTCGCGAGGGCCGCATGCAGCGTAACACACCTATCCGCGTCATCCGTGACGGTATCGTTATCTACACCGGTAAGCTCGGCTCACTCCGCCGCTTCAAGGACGATGTGAAGGAGGTTACTGTAGGTCAGGATTGCGGTCTTAACATCGAGTCGTACAACGATATCAAGGTTGGCGATATTATCGAGGGTTACGAGCAGGTTGAGGTAAAACGCAAATAGTTTTGATGTGATAACGGCGCATCTACTGCCGCTAACAAAATATGTCTGCAATGGGCTGTACGCCCAAGTACAGCCCATCGCAGCCAATTTTGCCGAGCGTTGTATCTGCACCATTCTGACATCAAAACGGTAACGCGCTAATCATGGTCGGAACCCATTCTCTGACAACAAATTGGTGTCACACTTTGGAAATAATAGACAATTACCTAAAATACAACTTAAAGAGATGAACAACATTAAGTTTACAACTGCAGCCGAGGCTGTTAAGTGCATCAAGTCGGGTGATCACATTCACCTTAGTTCAGTAGCGTCAGCTCCACAGTGCCTCATCAAGGCTATGTGCGACCGTGGCCGCAATGGTGAGTTCAAGGATGTTCACATCCACCACCTCCACACTGAGGGCCCCGCTCCCTACTCTGAGCCAGAGTTCGAGGGCGTATTCCAGCTCGACTCATTCTTCGTGGGTGGCAACGTGCGTAAGGTGACTCAGGCAGGCTTCGCTGACTACATTCCAATCTTCCTCTCTGAGACTCAGAAGCTCTACCGCACAGGCGCAGTGCCCTGTAACGTGGCTATGATTCAGGTATCTCGCCCCGACAAGCACGGCTACGTGTCACTCGGTACATCGGTAGATGCTACACTCGCAGCTGTAGAGTGCGCAGACTATGTTATCGCCGTAGTGAACAAGTATGTTCCCCGCTCGTTCGGTGATGCTATGATTCACAGCTCACGCATCAACTTCTTCGTTGAGGACGACCAGCCACTCGAGGAGGCACACTTCACAACACCTAACGAGGTGGAGACAAAGATCGGTAACCTCTGTGCAGGCCTTATCGAGGATGGTGCTACACTCCAGATGGGTATCGGTGCTATTCCTAACGCTGTTCTTGCGCAGCTCGGCAACCACAAGAACCTCGGTGTTCACACCGAGATGTTCGCTGATGGCGTACTTCCCCTCGTAGAGAAGGGCGTAATCAACGGCGCAATGAAGAACATCGACAAGGGTAAGATGGTATCTACATTCCTTATGGGCTCACAGAAGGTTTACGACTTCATTGACGACAACCCAGGCGTACTCATGATGGACGTAGGCTACACCAACGACCCATTCGTAATCGCTAAGAACGACAAGGTTACAGCTATCAACTCTGCACTCCAGGTAGACATCACTGGTCAGGTATGTGCTGACTCACTCGGCCGTAAGTTCTACTCTGGCGTAGGTGGTCAGGTTGACTTCATCTATGGTGCGTCACTCTCTAAGGGTGGTAAGGCTATCATCGCGATGCCTTCAATCACCACTAAGGGTGTATCGAAGATTTCGGATGTCCTCACTGAGGGTTCAGGTGTTGTGACAACACGTAACCACATCCACTGGTTCGTAACAGAGAATGGTGCTGTTGACCTCTACGGCAAGAGCCTCCAGGAGCGTGCGCGCCTCATCATCTCTGTAGCACACCCCTCAGCACAGGAGGAGCTCGACCGTGCAGCATTCAACCGCTACGGCAGCCACCACCACTATATTAAGGGTTATATGAAGATGTAATCTTTGATGTAGGACATTGCATAACTTAAGGCTTTCTCTTCGGAGAAGGCCTTTTTTTAACCCTTAATATAGCGGTGGTGAAACACCACCTTTTCATATCTACAATCCCTCTAAATCCCCCTTTGATAAGGGGGACTTGGTTCTGTTGTCGCTATCTAAGGAATTTAGAGAAATTAGTGAATTTAGTGAATATCCTTATCCTCCCTAAATTCCCTAAACTCCTTAAACTCCCTATTAAATAAAATTCCGCACCTTCTTGCTCGTTCCGAAATAATTTTCTAACTTTGTAGTGCAATCCTGGATTGCAGACATATTTATTAGTGAAAGTGTTTCGCTAATCCTTATAGATAAAATTTGGCGATTTTACAACGAAAGGATAACGAATACTTACATCACTTGTATTGGTATGCTATGTCGGCACGTTCTGTGCCTACTCCACATACTGTACAGGTGTGGAGTATTGTTTATTTTCGTTGGGGCCACGCCAAATGCCTATCTATAGATAAACGAACATCTCCACACTTTCTTTTTTATATTAACCCGTTGTAGGAGGTGAGACGGAGAAAAAATGTCACTATGAAAAAATTACTAGTTGCTTTCTCGTTATGTTTATTATGTAGTTGTTCTGCCCATCTTTATAATACAAGCAATCATAATGTATCTGAAACTCAAGTGGTTTTGGATAAAGCAAATTTTACGGTAATTGGAACGGTCAGTGGTAGTGCAAAGGCAAGCTATATTTTAGGTATTGGAGGTCTATCACAGAAATCGCTAAAAGGCAATGCTGTCACAGAAATGTATGAAAATGCAAATTTAACAGGCTCACAAGCTATTATCAATGTTACTTTCAAACAGAGAGTATCTAATGTGTTGATATATAGTGAGATTGAATATACTGCATCGGGAACAATTGTCGAGTTTTTCGACGGAGAGAGACCCATTGTGCCTTCAAAGACTGTATGTGTTCAAGAAGACGATGTAGAAGAATACGCTGTTAACGATGCAATAGAGAAAGAAGAAGAATCTATGCAAAAAGAGTTAATTGTATCTAAAAGTGATAATAATGGAACTTGGTATGATGCAGTAGAATATTGCAAGCAATTAGGCGAGGGATGGGAACTTCCTAATCGTGAGCAAGTAGAGTATATAATTGATAATTACGATATAAAATTTAGTGGTTGTTGGACTAATACTGAGGTAAATGAAAAGAAAGCAAAAGCATACTATAGAGGATATACATTTCCAATTATATCAGAACTTAAATCTAAGAATAATATTAGTATTATAGCAGTAAAAGTTGAAGACTAAAAAGAAATTTAATAAATCAGTTACGCAGAACTATGCTTTAGACTACAATATATTTAGGGTTGTATGAAGATGCAATCTTTGATGTAGAACATTGCATAGCGTAAGGCCTTCCCACATGGGAAGGCCTTTATTTTTTACCATGCAAAAGAAAAAGTGCCGGCCCGCGAAGGCCGACACTTCTTCCGAAAAACCTTATAATAATTACTCCATACTCAGGCGATTATGCTCCGCCGCAACGCTCTTGCGGGCACCCATAGCCGATGGGGTGGAGAAGAACTCCTCGGCGGGTGAGCAGCCATCAACCTTGAATGTAGTATCCTTTGAGTTCCAAACCTCGGTGAAGTTGCCATCCTTGTCCTCCGCCACGCCAAAGAAGGTGTAGGCCTCGTCGAACTCAAATGCGTAGTACGATGTAACATCATCGACTGCGCCCTCGGCAACCAGACCCTCAATAATGGTCTCATACTCGTAGTAGGGGAAGTCAAGAGCGCTCATGGCGTTGAAATAGAAGGCCACAGCCGCCTCATTGACATTCGCCGTGATGGGAACGATGGCTGCGCCCTCAAAGCCCTCGTAGCTGGGATTTAAGGCTGCGAGCTCCGAGCCGTTGTAGTATTTGTCGATAGTGAGCGAGAAGTCGAGGTCGGCATAGACAACCTCCTCGGTGGTGAACTTATGGCGGTAGAGCTTGGTTGTGGCAGCGCCAGCCTGTGCACCAAATACCAACAACTCATACTCCGTTGAGGGAACAAGGCCTGTGGCGGTGTCGCTCATGGTGCCATTGACATACTGTACGGAGAAGTTCGTAAGGATATACTCCATAATCTCGGCGTCGGTATTACCCTCGAAGCGGTCGCCAGCAACAAGCGCAGCAACATACGAGTCGTCATTTGTGGGCTCAACCATTACCGTTGCCTTACGGGGATAAAGCTCCGTTACGGATAGCGTAAATGTGTTCTCCGAAGCCATAACATCGCCTGTTGTGAAGTTGTAGAACTCGGGGGTGGTATTCATCAGCGCCTCGTCATCCATGCCGAATGCCCAGAGGATAAACTCCGTATTGGCATCGAGCTCCACATCGAGGTGCTGTGCGCCGCGGAAGGCGAGCTCGTTGAAGATGAAGTGCAGACCCTGCTCGGGGGTATCGAAGAAGGATGAGTAGTAGGCCTTGTCGTTCTCCCATGTCTGCTCGCAGTAGCTGCGTAACTGCTCCTCCGTAGCACCCGCAACATCCTTTGCCCAGAATACGCCATAGTAGTAGTAACCATCGTAGCCCTGGGGTGCGACATCGATAGAGACATTCGGACCATCTACCTTGACATCGAAATCGAAGTGGAGGGTGTAGTCGTTAACGGCTGTAGTTGTAATCTTGAGGCGCGAAATCTCGGTCAGGGGCGTAAGGGTCTCGTTGTCAAAACCGTAGGCGTATGCAACATAGGTCGTGTTGGGCGTAACGCCAGTGTACTGGTGGCTCATCATGTCGCCTGTGTACATGAAGGCTGCAGCACCCGTCGAGGCGTCGCCACCAAATGCACCACCGAAACTCTCGAAAATCTCCATGTCGCTTGCCCACAAGGCCTCGTCACTATACATCAGCTCGCCGCCATTCTCCTCGAAGTACTTACCAGTACCAAGGATAAGGACGTACGGCATCTGCTTGTCCTTGGGCACTACGTTCATAGTGATGGTAGTAGCCGCAGCATTTACAAGTTCCAGCTTTATGGAGTGCTCCTTTCCCACCGCCTGCTTCACTGTGAGCGTGGGGTTGGGATAGATACCTGGATATATCAGTTCCAAGCGGCAGTTGCGGGCCTCCGCATCGTAGCTTGTTGCGACATCGAACGAGAGGATGCCCTCAATCGAAGTGTCCACGTTGTAGACCCACTCCTTCTCGGTGCTAACCTTCAGCTCGGCACCCTCAACGGGGTTTGTGAGGGTGTAGCTAACCTCGAAGTGGCCACCATCGGCTGTCACATCGATGCTCTTGACATCGAGCGTAAGTGTGGTATCGCCCTGGGGTTTAACCTCTGGCTCGTTGCCCTTACACCCCGCAAAGAGTGTAAGGGTTAGAGCACCACACATCATTAACAAAATATTTTTCATGAAAAGTTGTCGTGTTGGGTTTTACATATAGTTGGCATGGTAGTGCTATGCTGCGGGGCTACCTTCAATCGCGCCAGAGTATGTGCCCTTGAACTCGCGACCGTCAACGAGCTTAACCTCGAACGATACATTGTAGCTCTGCGATGCCTCGACATACTCGATGTTGAGCATCACAGACTCATAGGCCTTCTTGCTGCCATTGAACATGCTGTAGTTGTTGTCCACATATACTGTATCAACATATGACTCGCCGAGCTCGTAGACATTTGTGGGAATGTAGTTGATGCTCGAGTCGCCAGTGCGCATATCGAATACCATGGTGTACTGCTCTGTAGAGTCCTTGACTGTAAGCTCCCAGTTGTCAGAGTACCACTTCTTTGCAGAGAATTTGTTCCATGTCACATCGGTGGGTGTGTCCTCGGTGTTGACAATCTCCATGCCGTCAACCTCGCCTACGTATGACATGAGGAATGTGCGGCCATCCTGAACCTTGCCAGATACGACCATTGTAAATGTCTTGTCCGCAAGGTTTGTCTCAACCGTAAGGCGCGCCTCGGTGAAGTTGTACTGGCTCTCTCCTGTTACGGTGAGCGTTGTGGCATCCACGCCGAGGTAACCCTCGCCAGTGCCCACGCCAAGCTCGTAGACGCCCGCAGCGAGGAACTGCGAAGGCTTGCAGTATACGTCGAGCTTAAGCATGTAGTTTGTCAACTCGCCATCTACCTGTGCCAGAGTGATATACCAATTGGCGCCAGACTCGTATGAGCTTGCGTATGCGCGGTTCATGACAACATCGATGACCTCATCCGACTGCTCGAGTGAGCAACCCTCGACTGCGCCCTCATACTCCGACTCGATGATATAGCCATTCTCGAGTGTGCCATAGAACGAGATGAGATAGCTCTTCGCCTCCCAGTCGATGTCTACGGTAAGCGTGCCTGTTGCGAACTTGAACTCGCCACCATTCTCGCCCGCGACAACGAATGTAGAGGTGGTGTTGTCGAACTGACCAGCCTCAACTGCCATGGCCTTTGCGCTGAACTCCTCGGCCGATGTAGCGATGGTGTAGGTGTTGTTTACGATGTAGGGTGCCTTGAAGGCGTTTGTGAGGTTTAGGTGCGCTCGATTGCCAGCATCATCTGCAAGAGTCAATGCCCATGTCGCGCCGTTATCCGCTGTTGTAGCCTCGGCTGAAGTGTAGTCGGTAGTCACGAATACCTTATCCACTACGGGCATGTTGTCCACATCGCCAGTGTAGTTGGCAACCAGATGGCGACCATCCTTTAGCTGGATGTCCATAGTGAAGGTGTAAGCTTTGGTCTCGGCATCGATAGCAACATCGACATAGCCGCTATTGAGCAATACGCCATTGTCGTAGCCATAGGTCGAGTAACGCATGCTGTTCAGGCAGGGCCACTCTGTAGACTCCTTAACCTCATATCTGCCTGCGGGGAGATAGTCCTTCTCGGGGTCGCCATAGAAGTCAAGACACAGGGTCTTCTCGTTGTATGCGAAGTTGTCAGCCTCGTTGGCATCCTCGTATGAGAACATGAGGTAGTAGTTTGAGCTATACTTTGAGCCCTTGACGCGGGTGTAGTTGTGCTCGATGACATTCGATGGGTCATCCTTTGTGGTGAATGCCACATCTACCATGACGCTTTTGCCTGCGCCCTCGGCAGCTACCAGCAAAACGTAATCCTTAACAGGGTCGAGGTCCGTAACCTCAACTGCCTCCTTCGATGCGGGGTCTACCTCGTCGCCCTTGCGGAGTACCTCCGAAGCCTCGGGAATCTCCTTCGAGGCGTTCTGCACGAGGTAGGCTACGCGCTCGGCATTCTCGGCTGTGAAGCGGAAGTTGATAGAGGTGTGCGCAATCTGCACAAGCTCAACATCCAGCGTCACCTCTGCCTGCGCTGTGGTCTTGACATAGAGGGTGTTGGAGCCTGCAACCTTCGTTACATTCTTCGCCGCAGCAACAACCATATACTCGGTATCTGCCTCAAGACCCTCAGCCTTAACCTCCGCCTTGCCATCCTCAAGCTCTACGGCAACACCCTCGGTCATGATAGCATCAAGGGTGGGCGCCTCTGCACCATCCTCGAGCACCATATAGCGTGCCTCGGTAGCATTTGTTGTTGTAAGCGTGAATGTCACGTTATTGACATTCTCGGAGCCCTTCTCCAGAGTGATGGTTGGTTGAGGCTCGTTAGGCATAGGAGTAGGTTCTGGATTGCAGCTTATGAGGCTCAAGCCAAGCGCTGCCAAGCAAAGTGAAGCAAATCTTTTCATACGGCTATTTTAGTTAGTTAATTTATACTGTGTTGTTGTGTGTGGGGAGGTAGGGGCTATTTGCGTGTGAGGACGATGTCCGATGCGCCGCAGTAGTATGCCATCCAGCCCACGCCATCGAAGTTGTAGACCAACGATGGGTAGCAGTTTGCAAGGGGTGAAGAGATGGTCAGTGTGTTGCCATCCTCCGAAAGTGTCACGTTGAAGTCGTTGTCAACCTCTACGCCAAGCGTTGTTGGGTCTGCCGAGAGCATGAAGCAGTCGCCAAAGAACATCCAGCCCACTACAGAGTGGTGCGCATAGCCATCCATCGTGATGAGGTCACCCTCGGCGATGTCGAGCACCCACTTGGGACCCCACTTCAACTCGGGCTCCTCAATCTCAAACTCCACGAGGTCTGAAACGCTGTAGTATGCCACATTGCACCAGCCATCAACCAATGCTACGAGCTGGTTGTTTGCGCGGTAGTCGTAGTCGTAATCCTCAACACCTGCAACGATGTTTACGGTGAACTCCGATAGGGTAGGCTCGGCGTAGCCATCCGTTATGGTCTGAACGCCGCTCCACTCGCCAAGCAGGCTCTCGAATAACGCCGACTCTACGCGCACATTCTGCTCAACGGCCTCGGTTGCCTCAACGGCTGAAATTTGTGCGCGGTTGCCCTCTTTGTCGATAAGCATCACGAGGGCTGTGTAGGATGTCTCGGGCTTGAGGCCCTTCTGCGTCAATGTCTGCTCGCCGGTGTACTTGATGCCGACATTCATCGCCTGATATGACATATAGGCATTCTTATCCTCAAGCTCGGCAAGCATGGCTTCAACCTTCGAGGTCTCGGCGAAGTAGTAGTAGAAGCACTCGACGCCTGTGGTGGGGGTGCAGGTTACGCTCATCTCGTATGGGTCGATGCCCGAGAAGGTGATTGCAACGCTCTCGGCAGAGTCCACATGCGCGGGGGTGCGGAACTCTGTAACATATATATCCTTAGCCTCGAGCTCGCCCTCCTGCCAGTAGAAGGCGTAGATTACGAAGTCGGTATTCTCGCGATAGCCAGCGTCGCTTATGAAGTTCTCATTGTCGCCCTTGAACAGCATCTGCTCGCATACCTCTTCGTATGTAGCTTCGGTCATCTGTGCGTAGTTGCGCAAAGCCTCGTCGAAATCAGCCTTCACCTCGTTGATGTCGGCGCTCTCGAAGCGGGCCTTCGACATAACATCGCAGTAGAAGTATGCATCCTTATCCTCGGGGTACAGACTATATACAACCTGATATGCTGTCAGGCGTGCCTCGTCTACCGTGATGTTTATACCATTCTCGGTGGGAGTTGGAGGCGTTGGCTGTGGATTGTCTGGAGTCTCTGTGTTATCACATGCAACCAAAGTGACGATTGCCATTAGATAAAGTAAAGCCTTTTTCATGGTTGGTTTAGGTTTTATTTGTCGTTTTAGGTTTTCTGTACACAAAATTACTCCAAAACATTAAAAAGTGTGTAAAAATAGCTGTTATTTTATTATAACATTTCAAAAAAAATGTATTACATTTGTATTACAAAAATATTTAATTAGCTAATAATATGAACTTTAACCAATATAACAAAAAGATAACACTCTGCACCGTGGCTTTTGTGTGCATGTGCACTCTGTTTCTTGCCACCCCCCATGCCTCTAACGCACAACCATTTGCATCGCGACAGCAGCGTAGCGACTTCGAACATTTCGAGTTGTTGCGCACCACAAATCGTGACTCGGCACACCAATATGCCGAGCGCATCATAGCCGACATTGACTCGCTGGCCGTAAGTATGGAGGTGGCTATGGTCTACGACTTTATGGCCGAATATGCCGAAGCGAAGCTACATCGCTATGGCTTGGCTCTCGACTATCGTCTGCAATCGTCGCGTATCTATGAGGAGCTCCAAAACGAGTCCTGCATAACGCGCACAAACGCTCTCCTGGCACGCATATATCTGCGTAATGGCGACTACCACAACGCCTTCAGTTACAGCACCAAGGCGCTTGACAAGGCGAAGAAGTCGGGCGACAAGACCTCGGAGCGTGAGGCATACCTTGTTCTGGAGCAGATAACCTACTTCTATAATAACGATGTTGCGATGGCCATGGAGTATAACCATCGAGTGACGGATGGCTACGAGGGCAAGGAGCAGGCGCATCAGACGGTGCGCGCGCTGAACAACCGCTTCAACTATAACCTCTCGTTCGAGGAGACGCTCGACTTGACGCTGCTTGCGGAAGCGTTGTGCAAGGAGTATGGCTTTGGTGATCTCTTGATAAATGTCTATCTAAACGCCTCGATGCAGGCATTGTCGTTTGAGCGATATGAGGTTGCGGTGGACTACCTCGAGCGCGCGAAGCCCCTGCTTACGAACTTCAAGGAGGAGGGTTACTACTACTCGGCTCTGGGCTTCTACAACCTTATGGTGGGCGACTCGGCCGAGGCTATCGTCAATCTGAAGCGCTCGATTGAGCTTCTCGGTCAGGATGACTTCGATGCCAAAAATGTGCACTCCTACTTCCTGCTTCAGGATATATACTTCAACGAGGAGCGCTACAAAGAGGCCTATGAGGCGCTTATGGCATTTGCCGAGACATATACGCGCCAGCACAACACCTCGAATGTGGTGAACCTTTCGAAGCTCATCAACGAGATGGAGCTTGCCCAGGCCGATGAGCGACTAAAGCAGCATCAGCGTGAGTTGCAGCAGACACGCGAGTACAACGAGCTGTTGAGGCGAATACACACCGCCGTCATCTGCTTCGTTGCTGCCATCGCTATTCTCGCCCTGTTGCTATGGCGCATGCAGCGCAAGAATAGCCGCCTGAACAGCATCAAGGCGGAGCAGGAGTTGCGACACAAGAATGAGATTATCAAGATTCAGCAGCTGCAGCAGTACGAGGAGCAGACAAACATGGAGCAGCTCTCGGAGGAGTTGAATCGTGCGGCAAACATCTCGGATAACCGCGAGATGCGTAATGAGCTGCGACACATCATCCGCCGCCTGCAGAAGAGTACGGGGGCAGACAGCCACTGGGCAGAGGTGGAGAAGACGCTCGCAAACTCCAACGATGCCTTCTTCGAGAACCTCCTGAAGGAGTATCCCAACCTCACGAAGAACGAGCGCAAGCTCTGCACGCTCATACATATGAACCTCTCGACGAAGGAGATATCGAACATCACGCACCAGAGCATAGGCAGCATCAATGTGGCACGCTCGCGCCTGCGTCAGAAGTTCGGACTCACCGACAGCGACACCTCGCTTATAGCCTTTTTGGATAAGTTCAAGGGGTAAGCGCCGATGAGTATCAATACCTAATTAGCTTGCTAAACACCTATAATATAGAGCACGAGTGTAGCATATATCCGAAATTTTGCTACCTTTGCGCCAGAATTTGAATTACTAATGCTTGAAATTATGAAGCACGCTTATGTTTTTCCCGGCCAGGGTTCACAGGCCGTGGGTATGGGCAAGGATATTTACGACAATGTGCCCGAGGCAAAGGAACTTTTTGAGAAGGCTAACGAGATTCTCGGTTTCCGCATTACAGATATTATGTTCGCTGGTACTCACGAGGAGTTGAAGCAAACAAAGGTTACACAGCCCGCAGTATTCCTCCACTCGGTGATTCTCGCCAAGGCGCTCGGCGTTAAGCCCGATGCTGTGGCAGGTCACTCGTTGGGTGAGTTCTCGGCGTTGGTTGTTGCTGGTGCCCTCTCGTTCGAGGATGGCTTGAAGCTCGTGTCGAAGCGCGCTATGGCTATGCAGAAGTGCTGTGAGCAGCAGCCTGGTGGCATGGCGGCGGTACTCGGCTTGGACGACAAGACCATCGAGGATGTATGTGCAGCGGTTGAGGGTACTGTCGTAGCGGCGAACTACAACTGCCCAGGTCAGCTCGTTATCTCGGGAGCTGATGCAGCCGTAGATGAGGCTTGCGTAAAGCTCAAGGAGGCAGGTGCGCGTCGTGCGTTGCGTTTGCCCGTGGGTGGTGCTTTCCACTCTCCACTTATGGAGCCTGCGCGTCAGGAGCTCGAGGCAGCGATTGCCGAGGCAGAGTTCATGACTCCTACATGCCCCGTATATCAGAACGTTGACGCTAAGCCCTACACCGATGCAGAGGCTATTAAGAAGAACCTTATCGCGCAGCTCACTGCTCCCGTGCGCTGGACACAGATTGCCGAGAACATGATTGCTGATGGCGTTACGGAGTTCACGGAGGTAGGTCCTGGCAATGTGCTTCAGGGTCTTGTGTCGAAGGTTAGCCGCGAGGTTGCCGTAGAGTCGAAGTCTACTTTGTAGTAGCGAGAATATACAATATCGAGGAGTGCTCAGCGTAAGTTGGGCACTCTTTTTGTATTGTGGTGGTGTGATGAAAACAAGAAGAGATATACCGCTACTTGTGGCAACGCTACTATGTATCGTTGCGCTGCCCGCACAACTCTCGGCCGAGGAGCTGGAGTTTCAGAGTGCCCGCGTGGTGGCTCTGCCCGATAGGGAGGAGGAGCCTCGTGTGCCGCTCGTGAACATCAAGACAAATGCTCTGGAGACGGCCATGCTTATAGCCAATATAGGTGTGGAGTTTCGCATCACGCCGCGCCTATCGTTTGACATGATATGGCACTACTCGCCGTATGACTACTTCGTCTCCGACCGCAAGATACGCATCTATGGCATCGAGCCCGAGGTGCGCTTCTGGTGGGGTGAGGCGCTGGTCAAGGGTCACTTCGTAGGTCTCCATGTCCCCATTGCGGGCTTCAATGTGCAGCTCAACGACAGGTTTCGATATCAGGACCCGAATCATGCTCTGTGTGGTGTGGGTGTGAGTTATGGCTATGCCATGCCGCTCGACAAGCGTGGCAGATGGGGTATAGAGTTCACGATTGGCGTGGGTTATGTCGATGTTAAATATGATGTCTACAGTGGCAAGTGCAACGGCGCGTATCTCCGCACGGAGAGGCGTAACTACTTCGGTCCCACGCGCTTGGGTGTAGACATCTCATATCGCATAGATATGAAAAAGGTGGAGAGATAGGCTGCTATGAGAAGAAGTGCTAAATATCTGCTATTTACGCTAATGTCGCTCCTTATGGCGGGGTGCGATAGGACAATACATGAGTATCCGCGAGATGTTGATGTAGAGCTTGCCGTGCGCTGCTCGGTGGACCTTGCGCAACCCGAGCACTGGATGAGCGTGGAGTGCAATGCCGCGGATGGTGCTAACTATGTCGTGCAGGCGGAGAGCGCAGAGCCTCGTGGTTCGCGCTTTATCGATCCAGTGTGTTTGCGCTATGTCGTTGACCTGTATAGTGTTAATGGTGCGCAGTCCCGCTTTGTGGAGCGCAGGGTGCTATTTGCGGATGTCGAAGCGCCCACGCACGATGTCGTGGCGAGGTTTGATGTCGGTGCCGAGAGGTATAGGGTGCTTGTGTGGTGCGACTATGTGCGGGCGGATGTGCGCGAGGCGTGGTACTACATCACGGATGACCTCTGCGAGGTGCGCTATGCGGATGTGCCCGTGGTGGATAACAACGACAAGGATGCCTTTAGTGGCGTGAAGGATGTCGACCTCACGCACTGGTGCTGCCTGAAATGCTGCAATGAGGCGGTTGTGGATATGACTCTCGTGCGCCCCATGGGTCGCCTGAAGTGCGTGGCTACGGATGTGGATGACTACATCGCAAACAGCAGCGCAGGGCTTGAAGATATTACCGCTGTGGTGAGCTATGTGCAGTATGTATCAGCGGGTTACAATGTCGAGGAGCAGCGTCCAAACTATTTTGTGCCCACGCGCACCTTTGTATCGAAGGGTCGTGTTGATGCGGAGGGAGGGTTTGAGCTTTTTTATGACTATGTGATTGTGAACGGCAAGGAGTCGAACGTGATGCTCAACTTCGCATTCTATAATGGCGACGTGGAGTTTACCGCGGAGGGCGAGGTTGTGGGCGATAGGATTAGCTCGTGGTCGGGCATCGAAGTGCCCCTGAAGCGCAATCGCGAGACCATCATCGAGGGCCGTCTGCTCACGACATCATACGGCACGGGTGGCGTGGCCATCAATCCCGATTTCGAGAATGAGTATGTTATCCCGTGGGGTGACTAACGGCCATGCGCCATGGATGTAGCCGTGGCGGGCAGTCGCGTATAAGGCGAAGGGTTACTTCGCATTCTGCACAATCTTCACGCGATCTTGTGCCGGGGATGACTTTGCATTGAGGTACGCAACGCGCTTTGTGCCATCGGTATTGGGTAATACGGTAAGGCGCACTGCCGACTTCCTCGAAAGAAGGGCTCGTGTATCCTCGCTCTCGGTGTACTCTCTAATAAGTTCGACATCAGTAATCCAGTCTACTTCGTGCTGCCAATCTTCAAAGTCGTTATCCTCGGATATGGTCACGCTATCAACGCCCGTTGCCCACAAGGTGAGTGTGTAGCTACCGCCCTCGGCGGGGACTACCAACCTGCGCTCAGAGAATTCCACCTTTGGTATATCCATATAGCATGACACCGCTGTAGTAGCGACGACGGCCAAAACAAGAAGGTATTTAATCGCTCTCATAATAGTATAATGTTAAGTTAGTTTCGTGCTTTCGCTACAGCAGGCACTGGTACTCAAGTTGGTCGGTGTAGCCATCATGGCGGCGCAACCACGCCTTGCGGCGGCCACAGAGTGTGAAGCCACACCCCTCAAATAGTGCGATGCTGGCGGGGTTATCCTCGGCGATGCTTGCCCAAATCTGCTTGAGCGCGAGGGTCTCGCGGGCGTAGCGCTTGATGGCCTCGATGGCGGCGTGTGCATAGCCTTTGCGACGGGCCTCGGGGGCGTAGATAAGGATGCCGATGCCGAAGCGGAGGTGCTGCGGGTCGAAGTCGACGATGTCGAGCGTGCCCACGGCAATGCCCTCACACTCAATGACAAGGCGCATCTGCCTGGTGGCGTAGAGGTCGTAACTCTGCTCCTCGACAAACTGCGCAATGCGCTCCAGTGATAGGGGTGATGTGGTGCCACCAACACGCCACACCTCGGGGTCGTTCTCCCAGAGGTACATGAGCTCTATGTCGCGGGGCTCGAGAGCACGCAGGCGGCAGGAGGGTAGCGAGGTGGTGATTGTCATAGACTACAAACTATAGGCCGATAACCTTGTTTCGGATAAGCATAGCCACGCCCCACGCATTTGCGCCGTCGCTCATCTTCGAGACGCGGAACTTGGTGTCCTTATATACAAGGTTGAGTGAGTACTTGCTGGTCGACGACTTCAGTGGGAGCATAAGGTACTCGCCCGCCATGGCGAGGTTGCCACCCACGATGACGGTCTCGGGGTTGAAGGTGTTGATGAGGAAGGCCACGGCCTTGCCCACCTTCTCGCCCGCCTCCTCGATAAGCTCGATGGAGAGGTTGTCGTCGTTGCGTGCAGCGTTTATGATGTCGTTGATGTGGATGCTCTCGCCGCGGTCGTACATCTCGCGCAGATGGGTGTTAACGCCACGCTCGATGAGGTCTACAATCTTGTTTTCCAGTGCGATACCCGATACCTCGGTCTCAAGGCAGCCCTTCTTGCCACAGGCGCAGATAATCTCGTTGTCGAAGAAGGGGATGTGTCCGAACTCGCCCGCGAAGCCATTCTTGCCGTAGTAGAGCTTGCCGTCGATGACGATGCCGATGGCCACGCCACGACCCATGTGCAGGTAGAGGACATTGCTCTCGTTCTTGGCCTTGCCCGTGGTGTACTCGGCGTAGCAGCGTGCGCGAGTGTCGTTCTCGAGCATCACGCGTATGCCTATGCGCGCGGAGATAATATCGGTAAGCGACTCCTCGCTCGATGTGAAGTACTTGTACGAACGTCCCGTCTCGGGGTTTACGCGGCCTACAATCGACACACCCACGCCGAGGATTTTCTCCCTGTCAACACCCGATGTTGCGATGAAGTTCTCGATGTTCTGGCATATGCGCTCAAGGCACTGGGGACGGTCAACAAGTTCGAAGCTGTTGTCGGTATGCTCGAGGATGATGTTGTTCTGAAGGTCCGTAATGACATAGGCCATGTGGTCGCGTGCCACGTTGATGCCTGCGAAGTAGATGGCCGAGTTAGCCAGACCGAAGACATTGGGGCGGCGGCCACCAGGGGTCTCCACCTTACCGAGGTCGTTGACGATGCTGTCGTCGACAAGCTCCTGAACGAGCTTGGTCATCGTGGGTACACTTATATGTAACTCGCGCGTAAGCTCCGAGAGTGTCGACTCGCCATTTATAGCCATGTAGGCGATGATATTTCGCTTTATGATGTTATTCTTGTGATTGATACCTTTGAGGTTTGCCTCGGCATCCAAATTGAAATACTTCGCTAATGAGGTCATGTCAGTACCGTGTTTGAAAGTTTTGTTATACAAAGATAATAAAATTTTTTTGAAATTATCTATAAAAAATTAAATAATTCTGCTTCGGAGGGTGATTTTTTGCTGCGGGTGCTTGTTGCTCGTTGCGGCTCATTGTGTCCAGCCCTCTCCCAGTTGGCTTGCGAAAATCTGTTGTTGCGTGGGTGTAATGCGCTGATAATCAGTCTAATTCTAAATTATATTATCGCACGCCTGTAACTCGTTGAAAATCAGCACTATGAAAAACTTGTAAAATAGTGCATCGTAACGCGCTGAAAATCAGTATGGTTTTAGGGCTGTCGCGGAAAAATTCGAGGCCCGAAAATTTGGTGTGTGGCGCGCGAGGTGGTAACTTTGCAATATCAAAATCGGGCCAATATTACCTTGACTCATGCGCAGTGTGTGCGAGGTGGGAGGTTTTGTGGTTTCGGCAAATTTTATTAACTTTGTAAATCGGAAAGTATGAGCGGCGTGAAACACTTCAGTGTGACATATCTATGGTTGGCGGCGTGCATGGTGCTTATGGCGGCGTGCTCGAGTCGTGATGCTTTGAAGAGCATAGAGCGTGCGGAGCAACTCTTGGAGGATGCCCCCGAGGAGGCGTTGAGCGTGATGGAGGGCGTTGATGGCGAGGCGTTGCGCACCGAGGAGGATAGGGCACGCTATGCCCTTGTCTACAGCGAGGCGTGCTACCACAACTACATCGACATTGATACCGACACGCTGACCCAGTCTATGATGCGCTACTACTTGGAGAGTGACGACCACAACCAACGCGCGAGGGCGATGTTCCAGCATGCTAATGTGGCGTACAATGGTGGTGAGCTTGCCGAGGCTATGGTGGCGCTGGCGGAGGCGGAGGAGTCGCTCGCGAAGCACGCTAACCGCAGGCTCGAGGGCTCGGTGCAGAGGCTCAAGGGTAATATATATAGTGAGGGTTGCCTCTATCTCAACGCTTATGATGCCTACGCCGCGGCGCGGGAGATATATGCCGAGTTGGGTCTTGAGGAGCATGTGCAGTTCTTGGACTACGACATCGGTGGCACGCTCATTCAGTTGCGTAGGATGGAGGAGGCGAAGGTAGCCCTGGAGGGTGTGATGGACTATGCCATCGGCGTGGAGGATGACAACCTCGTATGTGCTGTGGCGCACGAGTTGCTGGACCTCTCGATTTACCTCGACGACTATGATATGTGCCGCAAGTATGTGGAACTCTTTGAGCGTGAGGATGTTCTCTTGTATGGCGAGCCACACTTTATGTGTGCCAAGGCGATGCTTGTGGCGCATGACGGAGGGTTGGAGGAGGCTCTGGCGCTGGTAGACGAGGCCGAGGCCATGGAGGACGACCTGGAGTGGGCAGATGTGGAGTATGCGCGCTATATCATCCACCGAAATGTGGGCGATGGCGAGGGTGCGCTATACTGGCAGGAGCAGAGCGTGAATGCGCAGGACGAGATGCTGCTGCAGGTAATCGAGCAGCCCGTGCTGAATGTGGAGGTCGAGAAGCTGCGTGCCGACCTCGATGCCGAGTTGCGCGAGAGGGAGCTTATGCGCCAGCGTAACATGACGATATATGTGGCTGTGGGTGTGGTAGTTGTGCTTGTGATTGTGGCCTTGAGCCTCTATGCGCGCTACCGCATACGCCGCAAGGATAGCGAGATTGCGGGCTACATGGAGACAATCGAGAGCCTCCGCACGGACATCGAGCGCATACCCCGCGACATGGCGTCGTCAATTACGGCACTCTACCGCGACCGCTTCAGTGAACTCAACGAGTTGTGCGACATATACTACGACCACAGTGGCTCGTCGCGCCATAAGAACCTGGTGTTCAATAAGGTGCTGGAGACAATCGAGACAATCAAGGGCGACTCATCGCGCATCGATGAGTTGGGTGCGATGGTGGATAACTACCGCGATAATGCGCTGCAGAGGCTTAAGAGCGCCCTGCCACGCCTCAGCGAGCGCGACTACCGCGTGGTGTTGTATGCGTTTGCGGGCTTCTCGAACCGAGCGATATCGTTGTTCATAGATAGCGACCCTGTGGCGGTGTCGAAGATAAAGTATAACATAAAGAGTAAACTTAAGGGCGTGGAGGCGGTTGATTGTGAGCAACTTATCGCGCTGCTTTCGGATAAATAATCGAAGATATGAGAGTGTTCAAATTTGCGCTAATGTGTGTTATAGCGTTGGCGATGGTGGGATGCGAGGCGAAGGAGCCTATGAGGCCTGGAGATTTTAATCCCGAGCCACTTCCCGTGAAGCCTACGGTGCCACTGAAGAAGCGACCCATTGTGCCCACATCGAAGTTGCCACGCCCACGCGTTGCCGAGGTGTGCTGTACGTCGGATGAGGCTATTGTGGTTACGCTACTCGATGGCGCGGAGTACGCCGAGGTGACAATCGTGGAGCACGACACACGCAATGTGAGGACATATATCACTTATGATGGCAGAGTCGAGTTGGATAATATGTCGGCATGCGCTTTTGATGTTGTCGTCAAGGTGAACGGCCAGGAGGAGATATATACCGTATTGGAGTAAATGGCTATGAGTAAGATATTTAGATATGCGTTTTATTGCATCGTAGTGATGGTGCTGGTAGGTTGTGAGGCGATGGAGGTGGGGGATGATATCAGTCCCAAGCCACTTCCCGCGAAGCCCACCGTGCCCTTGAAGAAGCGACCTATTGTGCCCACATCGAAGTTGCCACGCCCACGCGTTGCAGAGGAGTATGCGACTGCGGAGGCTTGCGAGGCTGCGGAGTGGGAGTACGCAGAGTATAGCGAGGAGTGGGACTACTGCGAGGAGGAGTAGGCTAATTCGCTGATAATGAGAAAGGGCAACCCCAAGTGGGATTGCCCTATATTTGTATGCATCAGAAGTCCTGCTTCTACAACCATTTCTTAAACTTGAAGTACCAGAACGTGATGCCCGAAACGACAAGCATCAGCGCTATCGCCCACAGGTAGCCATACTCCCACTGGAGCTCGGGCATAAACTTGAAGTTCATACCGTACATGCTCGCAACAAGCGTAGCAGGCATGAAGACAACCGTAGCCACGGAGAAGATTTTCACTATCTCGTTCTGCTCGATGTTGATAAGACCCAGTGCCGCATCCTGAATGTAGTCCAGACGCTGGAAACTGAAGTCGGCATGGCTGATGAGCGAGTTGACGTCCTTAATCATCAACTGCAAGCGGGGGTAGATATCATTAGGAAAGCGCTCCGAGCGGAGGATTGAGGAGATAACACGCTGGCGGTCAAAGATATTCTCGCGCAACAACATGGTGTTCTCCTGCAGCTCGTTGATGCGGTACAACATCTCCTTATCAATCTTCGAGCCCGAAGATATATCCTTACTCATCTTGGCAACCTGCTTACCCACCATCTCCACAAGGTCGGCATCGTAGTCGATGCGCACCTCGAGCAGTGAGATGAGGATGTGGTAGCCCGTAGAGTACGAACGGTAGTTCATCTGCAGGCGCTTCTCCGCCTCGCGGAAGGTGCGGAACTCGGCCTGACGCATCGACACAAGCACACCCTCGTTCGAGATGATGAACGACACAGGCTCAACGGTGAAACTCTCGCCCTGGGGCACGAAGAAGTTGGAGTTCGAGATGATGGCATTCTCGGTCTCCGAATATTTTGATGTAGACTCAATCTCCTCGACCTGCTGGCGCGTCTGGAGGCTCAACTCCATGAAGTTCTCAACGGCCTTCTGCTCCTTGATTGAGGGGTCCAAGAGGTCAATCCAGAGGATGTCGTCGAAGCCGAGCTCGTCGAAGAGGTCGGTGTCGGCGTTGCGGATAATCTTGTTGTATTGCTTAAGATAGATGGTAATCATATCTCCTCCTTAAGTTTTATTCTTTGCGTTATTCAACTCTGCCCTATGGGTGAGGGCTTTCACATGGGGCTCAATACATAAATGCCCCGCGGGTCGGAGGTAAGAAGTCGTGTGACAGAGGCGTGCCGCCGAGGGCACATCACCCGACCTCTTTAGTAGGATCGCGGCTCTATGCGTATGCCCGAGTCCCAGAACTTCTTAAGTGCGCGGTGCTTCTCCTCGTCGAGGATGAAGTCTATGTTGCGTGTGAGATATTCGTATGCCGTAATGCCGTTGTCCTTGCCCATGTAGGGTGACTCGACAATAGCCTCCCATGTGTGCTCCACACCGAAGGTCAAAGCGCGCTGCAACTCATCCGTAACCTCATTAGGCAGACCCTTGCGCGCTACCCACACGGCAAACGCAAAGGGGAGTTTCGTAGCCTCGCGCCACTCGATGGCCAAGTCATAGACATAAGGGAAGCGACCCTCGTAGCCGAAGACCTTGTCGCCGATAAGCAGGAAGGCGTCGCCCTCCTCGGGGCTTTCGACGCGGGCGTAGTCGCTCATGGCCAGCCACTCGGGTGTGATGTGCCACTTGTGCTTTGCAAGGTAGCCACACAACTGCACCGAGGTGCGTGAGTGTGGGTCGAGCCATATGCGCTTTACGGCAGTGATGGGGTGGTTCGACATAACCGTAACGGTGCGCACGGGGCCCACTGCGCCAATGCAGTAGTCCGTGATGATGGTTGTCTCCTTGAGTGAGGGAACGACGGCGGCGGGGAGTAGGGCGATGTCGGCCTTACCCTCGATGTAGTTGCGTGCGCAGTCGGCGGGGGGGGCTAACGTGAGTTCGGCACGAAGGTTATCTGCGTGCTTGAGTCCATAGACGAAGGGAATCGTATTGAGATACGACACTGCGGTTATTTTTGGAATGAAATCCATCGTCCATAGTTACTTACGCTTTGTTAGACACAGAGTGTGGCGCTTCATGCGGCCACAATATCAGCGCAAAGGTAGCAAAAAAAAATCGTTATGCAAAGAAAATTTAATTAAAAAGAGTCAGCGCAATGTGGTATCTAATAGCGAGGGGTTGCCAGCGAATTCGCCGAACAACCCCTCATATTGTGGGCAACTGTGTGCAGCGCGCCACTTGTTGTGGGAAAGGTGGAGACTGCTACATATCGTAAGAGTAACCCTCGATGGCGCCACTCCACTGGCAGGTAACCTTATTGCCCTTCTCGTTGATGGCATCCACGATGATGGTGTGTGTGCCGTTGTCGTTGAGCGAGACGCTGATGCTGCCATCCTTGATTACGCTATAGAGCACCGAGCCATCCTCGGCAATATACTCGAGGAAGGTGCCGAGTGCCATGCCGCCCCAGTAGCAACCAGGATAGTAGACCCATGGCTCCTTCACAAGGAGATATTTGTTGTCGGTGAGCGTGCCCACGCTATATGTGCCCTCAACGCCCATGTTATACTCGGGGTAGAGGTCGAGAAGGAGTTTCATGCCGCCAATAATGTTGGGGTGTACGCCATCGCTGGTGAGCTCCGTGGTGTTGAAGAGCGTGATGACATAGTTGTCGCAGTTGTCAGCCTCGTAAGAGCCATACTTATACATAGTTACATAGGCAGGGAGCATCTCTACATCCTCATCCAAGACGGGCTTCCACTCCTCGTCGTCGCTCTGGTCCTCAAAGGCGATGGGGCCGTCGTAGACAAACGAGAGGCTCTCGCCAGTGAGCGTTGTGACCTCGGTAGTGATGTGGTAGCCAGCCTCGGTGTGCTCAACGGTGACTGTGCCCGACGAGAAGAAGATGTCGTCGATGTCGTAGAGCCACTCGCCGTCAACCTCAAACTGCTCCTTGTTGTTTGTTGCGAGCGAGAACTCATAGTAGAAGCATCCCATGTCGCGGCCACTGCCATAGGTGTATGTGCCCTCGGGGAGGATGGCGTTGGCGGTGTCGGCGGAGAGTGACGACCATAGGTCGAGGTAGAGGAGCCAGCCACCCTGATGCATGGGCACCTCAAAGCCGTTGGAGCCGATGCCGATGGTGTCGTTGCTCAAAATCATGTAGTAGTCGGCAACGCCCGTGTCCCACACATTGCCGAGGTAGTAGGCGCAGACAACGCTGTTGAGGGCGATGTTGCCATCCTCGCCCACGCCGTTATTCTCTATAATATAAGGTGTGTCGGGGTCCTCGGGGTTGTCGTCGGGGGGTGTGACATTGGGGGTCTCGGGCTCGCTGCATGCTACAACGGCAAATGCCATGGCGGGCATAAGCGCGTAGCGGAAGATGGAATTCAAGAGTCGTTTCATGCTGTTATTGCTGTTTGATGGGGTTTACTTCGCGGGGGCTAACTGTGTGACATTGAGCGAGGCTGTGGCATCGGGATAGATGCTCTCCTCGGTGGGGTAGTAGGCGATGAAGAGTACGGCATAGTGGCCGAAGGTTAGCTCGTTGTAGGGGTTAACCTCGAACGATACCTCGCACTTCTCGGCGTCGATAGTCCAAGAGCCTGGCACGAGGATGTCGTAGTAGTCCATGGGGTCCTGGAAGAACTTGACAACGCCCTCCGATCGACCATTGGTGAGCGTGTACTTAAAGGTGAACTTGCCACCCTCGCCTGGTACCTCCACATTCTCGGGGTCGAAGTTGAGAACGGGGGTGTCGTCGACAACCTCTACCAGCACCTTGGTCATGTCCGAGATGACGGTGTACTCATCGTCGCTAACGGCATAGGCGTAGACATACCACTCCCAGTCGGTGTAGTCCGAAGCCTCAACATCTACGGTATAGTTTGCCTGTGTGCCCGAGGTGATTGCGGGCTTGTAGTAGGTCGAGTAGAGGTCCTGCATGAGTATCTCATCACTATTATTATAGTACTTCGCGAAGTCGCTCTTCGATACCGCGCCGATGGCGTACTTAACCGTTGTGTCCGAGGGCGTTACATCCACAAGGATGTGGTCGTAGTGCGACTCGAGGATGGTGAGGTCGAAAGTGATGGGCACGACATCGGCATTGCCCGCCTGCTCGACGGTGAGGATGATGGGCTCGACACCCTCATATTTGCAGATGAGGTCTGTGCTACGGCCCTTCGAGGTGGGATTGGTTGCGTACTCAACGACAATCGCGCTATCGGTTACTGATGCCTCCAGCCACGATGCTGTGGTCTCAACCGTCAGGCTCTCGCCCTCGAGAGGGTTTTCGATGGTGTAGTCGAAGGCAACCTCGCCCGCGAGGTGCGAGACGCTATGAAGCGTGGGGTTGATGGTGACTACGGGGGTGGGCAATAGCTCGGGCTCGTAGAGGTAGATGTCGGTTGCTATTTGCACATTCTCCCAGTTGCCCTCGTAGCTAAGGCCGAAGATGACGATGTAGCCAGGGAGGTTGTGTGAGTAGAAGGTGATGGTGTCGTCGATGCCCTCCGAGGGGAAGGTGCCGACAAAGGTGCTCGTCTCGTACCAGTACTCCGAGCGGTCGCTGATGTAGTACTCCGCCCACGCCTCCTTGTCGGGGAACTCCGCGAGCGTTGCGGCAGAGAGTTTGCCCAGCACAAAGCGCATGTCGGGGTCAGCAGCCACGCAGGTTACATCTACGGAGTCGGTTGTGGCGTTGGTTATAGTCACGGTGAACTCCGCGGCGTGTGCCGCCTGCTTTATGGCTACGCTGATGGGGTCGAGTGTGCCGTATGTCACGGTGAACGATGCCTCGCGAATGGCCTCTGTGCCATTGCGGTCGAGGGCAAAGGTTATGCGGCTGTTGGGGGCATCGAGGGCCACGCTGTGCAACCACTCGGCTGTGGGCTCGCCAAATGTCCACGCTGCATCCTCAGTGGGGTTGGTGAGTGTGTAGCTAAGGGCATGCTCGCCACCCTTTGCGGGCAGAGCCTCGCACGCCTCGATGGTCAATGTCGTAACTTTTGCGGGCTCATTTGCGGGGTTGTCGCTGGGAGTGCAGGCAACACTCGCCGCGAGCAGCGCAATGAGTGTCAGAAGGTTAAGAGTTAAGGTTTTCATATTTTAATTAATAATAGGTTATCCCATTGTGGGGTGTAAAGTCTGGTGCCATCGGAGTCCCGAAAATGGGGGCGTGGCGACTTTGAGCCGACAAATATAGGAAATTATTGCGAAATGGCGCAAAAATATTGTGCCAAATGTTGGAGATACAAAAAAAAAGTGTTACCTTTGCCGCCGAATTAATTATTGCAATATTAATTATAACAAAAAGACGAAAATGAAAAAGGGTATTCATCCAGAGAATTATCGTTTAGTGGCATTCAAGGATATGTCGAATGACCACGTGTTTTTGTGCAGGTCCGCCGT
>JAZRJJ010000004.1:0-45048 GCA_045645705.1 Alistipes sp.
ACATCACTGCATACGCAAAGAGTCTCGGCTTCGAGGGCGAGCTTATGCCTTGGGACTTCAGCTACTACAACGAGAAGTACAAGGAGGCTATGTACTCTATCAACGACGAGCAGATCAAGCCCTACTTGCAGCTTGAGAACGCTAAGGAGGCAGTCTTTATGCTTGCTGGCAAGCTCTATGGCTTGACATTCACTCAGGTTAACAACATCGAGACATACCACCCCGAGGCTACCGTATACGAGGTTCGCGACGACAAGGGCGAGCTTATGGCTATCCTCTACATGGACTTCTTCCCCCGCGAGTCAAAGCGTCAGGGTGCATGGATGACAGAGTTCCGTGGTGTAAAGGTTAAGGATGGCGTAGAGCAGCGTCCTTTGGTGCAGCTCGTCATGAACTTCACAAAGCCCACTGGCAACACTCCATCATTGCTCACATTTGATGAGTTCACTACCTTCCTCCATGAGTTCGGCCATGGTCTTCACGGCATCCTCGCAAAGGGTAAATATGAGGCTATCAACGGCACATCTGTTAAGCGTGACTTCGTTGAGCTTCCCTCACAGATTATGGAGAACTGGGCTACAGAGAAGGAGTACCTCGACCTCTGGGCTAAGCACTACCAGACTGGCGAGCCTATGCCTGCAGAGCTCATCAAGAAGCTCGTAGCAGCAAAGAACTACCTCGCAGCATACTACAACGTGCGTCAGCTCTCATTCGGTATGCTTGACATGAAGTGGCACACCATCACCGAGCCTTACACAGGCGACGTCCTCGCATTCGAGGCCAAGGCTATCGCTCCTACACAGGTTATGCCTATCGTTGAGGGCACAGCTATGGCTCCCTCATTCACTCACATCTTCAGCGGTGGTTACGCTTCAGGCTACTACGGCTACAAGTGGGCAGAGGTTCTCGCAGCCGACGCTTACTCATACTTCAGCCAGGAGGGCATCTTCTCACAGAAGGTTGCCGGCAAGTTCCGCCACGAGGTATTGGAGAAGGGTGGCCACGAGCACCCCATGACTCTCTACAAGAACTTCCGCGGTCACAAGCCCAAGACCAAGGCTCTCATCGACCAGATGGGTCTCAAGAAGTAGAGATAAGGCTTTATGCCAAACAAAATAGGAGTTAGCCCCGATGGGGTTAACTCCTATTTTTATATAAGGAAGGCTACCTCGCCCGCCTGCGGCGCGGAAGCTCGATGTACTCCGTATAGATAAGCTCCGCGTTGGGGTTCGACAACCACACCTCCTGACGGATGGCTTTGGTGCCGTAGGGGATGAACAAAAACTTGCGCGGCACGCGGTGAACGACCTGATGCAGCGTGTCTGTGGTGCGCACCCAGTAGCGCAGCGAGTCGCCAAAGAGTACGCCCTCTACCCTACTCCACGCATCCTCACCCACGAAGTGGCGCGCAGTGACAGCAACCGTATCGCGCAACACCACCGTATCGCGCACGACAACAGTATCCTTAATCGTAGTCACGGCGACACTCTTTGCATAGCTCTCGGCACGGCGCAGGCGCACTCCAAGTGAGGCTATCTCCTCGGCATCTTGCTGGTGCTTCTGGCGGAACTCCGCCAGCTCAAGCTGCAATGCCTCAACCGAGGCGGCAGACTTTCCACTCTCCGTGCGATAGAACTCAACGCCCTCCGAAAGTGCGTGCTGATTGCTCCATAGGCGAGCATTCTCGCGGGATAGGTTGCAGATAACAACTCCGCCGACAATGGCGGCACATAGGGCGACAGTGGTCGTCCAGAACAGTAACTTTTTCATAGAGATTCGGGGTTATAATTTGCGACAAAGTTACAACCCGAAAATGCTCTGCGTTTCTAAAAAATATACCAATTAGAATTGCATTGCGCACGATAGGCCGAGTGCGCGAGAGTGGGTGTCGTAGATGGGTGTGGCGATAAGTGCCTGACCCTTGCGAGGAATCTTGAAGATGTGGCGACTCAAGGGCAACATCCAGTAGCCTATGCGTGCCGAGAGGATGCCAAAGCCCGCACCCGCAATAACATCGTTGAGCCAGTGGCGACCATTGTACATGCGCATCACGCCCACCGTCGTTGCCATGGCATATGCCGCAAGACCCGCACCCCAGCCATACTCCGAGCGCACAAGTTCAGCACCAGCAAAGGCCGTAGTTGTATGTCCCGAGGGGAAGGAGTTGCGCGTACCATTAAACGGGCGGGGCTCACGCACCGTATATTTAACGCCCTGCGAAAATGCCGCAACAGAGAGGTAGGTAACCGCAGCCACGGCGACACGCTCACCAAAAGAGTGCTTCGCGCGCACGCCCATAAAGTCGAAGGTGAGATATAGGGCCACGGGGAGGTATTGGATGTAGTCGTCGAAGTGGTACTTCCTGCCGCCCGACCACTCATAAAACTGGTCATTTACAGCGACACTCACACCTCGCAACGGTGCATTATCCCCTACGCCCAAAGCACCCACCGTGATAAGCGCTGCGGGGGCTATAAGTTGCGTGGGGCGGAAACGCGTTGAGTGGGTCTGGTTTGCCTCCCACCAACCTTCGCTTCGAGTCACTCGCTGCTCCACATCCTCCATCAAATCAACTATTTGCGGGGGAGGAACAAAGAGGCTGTCGCACGACATATGGCTGCGCAGAGAGGCCATGGCACTTGCCGAGGCGAGTACCACAGAGAGCAATATGAGGAATAAGCGACGCACCACGATTGACTTTTTTTCGATATTCACTGGTGCAAAAGTATAAAATATTGTTCATTTTATGAACCATAATCTACATTTTTTTACCGACGCATCGAAAAAAATTACAACCTACACAGAGCCTCGCTAAAGTGCTAATTAGATAAAAGTTTGTAAATAATTGGTCGAATAATTGGTGAATTAATAAAAAAGTAGTAATTTTACATGATATTATACGTATCTAAGCGCAAACACAAACAATTAAATAAACATAAAACAACTAACTATGACTATCAAGTATTCAGGTAAGACTCGCGTTGAGAGCGATCTTCTCGGCGAGATGGAGGTGCCCGTTGAGGCGCTTTATGGCGTGCAGACATTGCGCGGTATTGTAAACTTCCCCATTAGCCGCTTCCACCTCAATGACTATCCTTTGTTCATCAACGGCTTGGCTATGACCAAGCTTGGCGCTGCTGTTGCCAACCACCAGCTCGGCCTCTTGACTGACGAGCAGTTCAACGCAATCAAGCAGGCTTGCGAGGAGATTATGGCAGGTCAGCACCACGAGCACTTCCCCTGCGACATGATTCAGGGCGGTGCAGGTACTACTACAAACATGAACGCTAACGAGGTTATCGCAAACCGTGCGCTCCAGATTATGGGTCACGAGGCTGGCGAGTATCAGTACTGCTCACCTAACGACCATGTAAACTGCTCACAGTCTACAAACGATGCATACCCCTGCGGTATCCACCTCGGTCTCTATGCTACTCACAAGGTATTCATGGGTCACTACAACGAGCTTATCGCTTCGTTCGAGAAGAAGGCTAAGGAGTTCGCACACATCTTGAAGATGGGTCGTACACAGCTCGAGGATGCTGTGCCTATGACACTCGGCCAGACTTTCGGTGCTTTCGCACAGATCTTGAAGGAGGAGCGCAAGAACCTCGAGTTCGCTGCTGAGGAGTTCCTCACAGTAAACATGGGTGCTACAGCTATCGGTACAGGTATCTGCTCTGAGCCCGAGTACGCTGAGAAGTGTATCGCTGCTTTGCGCCAGATCACAGGCTGGGACATCAAGCTCGCTGAGGACCTCGTAGCTGCTACATCTGATACTACTTGCATGGTAGGCTACTCTTCAGCTTTGCGTCGCGTAGCTGTTAAGTTGAACAAGATCTGTAACGACCTCCGCCTCTTGGGTTCTGGTCCTCGTTGCGGTCTCCACGAGTTCGACCTCCCCGCACGCCAGCCAGGTTCTTCAATCATGCCCGGTAAGGTTAACCCCGTTATCCCCGAGGTTATGAACCAGATCTGCTACAAGGTTATCGGTAACGACGCATGTGTTGCAATGTGCGCACAGGAGGCTCAGATGGAGCTTAACGCTATGGAGCCTACAATGGCACAGTGCTGCTTCGAGTCTGCAGAGATTATGATGAACGGCTTCGACACATTGCGCGTTAACTGCGTTGACGGCATCATTGCTAACGAGGAGCAGTGCTTGAAGTATGTTAAGGACAGCTTCGGTATCGTAACAGCTCTTAACCCCATCATCGGTTACAAGAACTCTACAAAGATTGCGAAGAAGGCAATGGCTACAGGTGGCCGCGTGTACGACATCGTACTCGAGGAGGGCATCCTTACAAAGGAGGAGCTCGACACTATTCTCGCACCCGAGAACATGATTAAGCCTGTGAAGCTTGACATCAAGCCTCGCCGATAATTTCTTGTGATAGTGGCGCGTTAGCGGCACATCCCTAAAAGTAAACCACCCAGGGCTGTACGTCAAAGTACTATCCCTTGGGTGGTTTCTTTTGTGATGCACCACTACCACACCACTCTAACAAGAAATTTAGTACCCCACAGGTTATTGACTCTGCGGGGTACTTTTTGTTAATGGGTAAAGACCTTACCCAACTGTGCCTCTTGGCGCTCGTACTGAAGGCGCGAGGTTGTGGGATACTTCAACGCATCCAACTCCTTGACCGCATCCTCGATGTCGCGCAACAACATATCGGCCATATCGCGCGACATGCCCTGGCGCACCACGATGCGCATGACGACCATATCCTCGATGCTCTTAGGCATGGAGTATGCGGGCACCATCCATCCCGACTGCTGCAGGCGCGCCTGAAGGTCGTAGAGTGTCCACTTCGCCGTCTTGTTGTAATTGTCGTTCATCATCCACACAAACAAGGGGTTGACAACCTCATCCGAGTAGTTCTGGAAGCAGTGCATCTCGCCTATGCGCTTGTGGCAGTACTTGGCAATCTCCATCGAGTTGCCGTGGATAGCCTCATAGCCCTTGCGGCCAAGGCGTATGAAGTTGTAGTACTGACCGAGCACCTGCGCTGCGGGGCGCGAGAAGTTGAGACCCACCTGCGTAACCTCCGCTCCGAGATAGTTCACCGAGAAGCTCATCTCCTCGGGCAGATAGCTCTTATCGCGCCATACCACCCATCCAAGACCTGGATACACGAGGCCGAACTTATGTCCCGAGGTCGAGATTGAGGCCACCCACTTGAGCCTGAAGTCCCACTTGTGGTGCGGCTTGACGAAGGGGAGGATGAAGCCACCCGACGCGCCATCGACATGAATGGGGATGTTGTGACCCGTGTGGGCGTTGTACTTGTCGAGCGCCTTGTCCAATGCTTCGATGTCGTCGTTGAGACCCGTCCATGTCACACCCGCGATGCCCACCACGCAGATGGTGTTCTCGTCGCAGAGCTTTATGGCATCCTCCGCGCATAGTGTTCGTTTCTCGCGCGTGAGGGGCACCTGGCGGAGCTCTATCTGCCAGAGTTTGCAGAACTTCTCCCACACCACCTGCAAGCCTGTGCTGATGACGAGGTTGGGCTTGTCCACGGGCTTACCCTCCTTCATGCGGCGGTGACGCCAGCGTAGCCATGCCGCCACACCTCCGAGCATGCAGGCCTCCGAGGAGCCGATGCCGAGGGCACCTGTCTTTGACTCGTTGGTCTCGGGACTATGCCATAGGTTTGCGATGATGTTTATGCAGCGCGACGCCATCACCGCCACGCGGGGATACTCCGTCTGGTCGATGTAGTTTATGGCTATCGCCTCGTTCATCAGGCGCGTAGCATGGTCATCCATGTAGGTTGTGACGAATGTCGCAAGGTTGAGCTGGGGGCGCGTCTCGATCGCCGCCTCATCCTTGACCATGCGGTATGCAATTTCGGGCATGGTCATCTCCTCGGGGATTGTTGTTGTGGGCGCGGGGCGAAGCATCTCCTCCGAGCCATACACGGCCGCTGTGGCCGTAGAGCATCTTTTTTCGTTCATAGGTATATGGTTTAAAAGTTATGTACACCCATCGAGGCACAAACCATGCCACCCTACTCCGCCCAAACAGATGCCGTAATATTATATAAAATAAGGTATAAACCACTTATTGGGCACGAATTTTCACCAGTTGCGGTACAAAAATTTTGACCTCCATGCGCATAAATCGTCCCCTCGTTGCATACAATTCATGGCAATTTTTTGCCATTTTGTTATAAAAGTTCAAAAAAATCAATAATTTATTTGGGAAATTAAGAACAATTTGATATATTTGCATAAACGACGAATGGTAAGATTTCGGCGATGAACGGTAAAAGACACAAGATGGAGTTGCGAAATTTGTAACAAAATAACTGCCGCACACGTTCCGAAATCGGCAATTTAGTAGAAATATAGTTCAAACAGAGCAGTTACCGAATGGTATTTTTTCGCATCCACACACGATAGAAAAATCGCACAAAAATGGATGCGTCATATTTATTTTTTTAAGCTAAAACCGTGCATGAATATAATGCATATTAATTCGCAAAACAGTTAGGACACATTAAAATATTCAACACATTAATCATTAACTTCACCTCATTATTAACCATTAAAACTGACTATTATGAAACGCCTATTATCCATGTTTGCACTACTACTCGCAGTAGGCTGTAGTAGTCTGCATGAAGACCAGCCAACAGTGCTTTTCCCAGAAAATGACCAGCCGGTTTTTCATGCAAATTTCGCAGAGCAGTCGCTCACACAGCTTAACAAGGATATTGAGTTTGGCTGGGCGGCAAACGATCAGGTATCTATCTTCACCGGTAACACTCGCAACAAACTCTACCAGTTCACAGGCGAGACAGGTGACAATGCAGGCGAGTTCAAGTACGCAGGCAAGAACTCATTTGGTTTTGGCGACAACCTCACCGCTAACTACGCCATCTACCCCTACAGCGAGACTACAACTATCGACGAGAATGGCGTCATAAGCTACACATGGCCCGAGACACAGGCCTACGCAAAGAATGCCATTGCCTCTGGTGCAAATGTGATGGTTGCAGCAACATCGTCCCTCGACAGCCACGACCTTGCGTTCAAGAACGTGGGTAGCTTCCTTCGTGTTTCGCTCTATGGCGAGATGCAGGGCGTAAGCTCTATCGTGCTCACATCAAACGCTGGCGAGCCCTTGGCAGGCGCATCACTCATTAGCGCAGCTGCCGACAGCAAGCCCTCATGCATCATGACAGGCAAGACAACAACCATAACCCTCACATGCGATGAGACTGTAGTTGTTGGCGCAACCAAGGCGCGTGCTACAGATTTCTGGATTGTACTTCCCGCTACAATGCTCACCAAGGGCTTCACCCTCACGGTTAATGGCCTTGATGAAAAGTCGCAGGAGTTCGAGGTAGCAGGTGCTGTTGATTTTACGGCTAATGCTTACAGCATCGAGCGCCAGATTACCGACCTTAACATTCCCGCAGAGTACTTTGGTGCTGACGAGGTTACAGCATCTATCAACGCTCAGACACGCACATACCTCGACCAGAATGGCACAACAACCTATTGGCTTGCAGGTGACGAGATTGGTGTGTTTACCAATGAGGGCAGCGCAAACCTCAAGTTTACTACCCCAACATCGGCTGATGCATGGGCAGGTAAGTTCCGCGGTACGCTCAACGGCGAGATTCCCGTGTGCGCATACTACCCCTACAGCGAGAACGCTGGCGAGGATATGACGGCCCTTAACCTCTTCCTTGAGCCCGAGCAGAGTGTTGACAACTTCGGCATGTACGACTTCAAGGCGAGCTTCAGCGCTACACGCGACACAGGCAATACCACTATGGACTTCAAGGGTCTTTTGACATTGTTGACCTTCCGCGTGAACGCCATCGATACAAAGCTTATGAACTACAACCTCAAGAGCGTAACCCTCCAGGCGTTGCCTCTTACAGAGGGTGGCGATGCTCCTGCTGTTACTGGTGAGTTTACACTCGACCTCAGCGCAGCGAATGCTACAAACTTTGCTGGTGAGACCTTCGACTACGCGAAGATCGTATGGCCCGAGGCTGTGAGCCTTGCCTCTGGCGTAATTGAGGCCCCCATGATGATTAACAACGCTTCGGTAGTTGCAGGCACATCGTTCCTCGTTACCATTGAGACCGAGGAGGGTCACAAGGCTATCATCAAGCGTAGCGCAAGCAAAAACTTTGCGGCTAACACACGCTACACCATGACACTCAATATGTCTGGCTACACATCTGACCAGATTGAGTATATCATGAATGAGCCCGAGCAGCCCGAGATTGAGATTGTTGAGGGTAACCCATTCAGCAGCGTTAAGTTCTTGCAGTCTGCCAACCAGGGCAAGCTCCTCAAGAGCTCACTCTTCAAGGGTTCAAGCTCATCGAAATACTACACTAACGGCGAAACCGCTTACGACATCACATGTACCTACAACTCAGCTGAGGGTGTTTGGGAGGGCGTTATCCCCTACCTCTACGACTTTAGCGGCCTTGTAGCAACCTTCGCTACTGTCGACTCTACGGCTACAGTAACCGTTAACGATGTTGTGCAGACAAGCGGCACTACGGCTAACGACTTCAACACCGAGGTAACATACACCGTGGCTAATAGCAATGGTACCTACCAGCAGGCAGTTGTGCGCCTCAAGAACACTGGTCTTCCAGTTGTCGTTGTCACTGGTAACGATGGTCAGGCGCCATACCCCAAGGCTACCAATTTCGATGACATCGAGGGCAAATTTACCATCGACATCAACGGCACTGTACACACTGGTGGTGTGCGTCTGCGCGGTAACTCAACACAGGAGTTCCCTAAGAAGCCTTACGCAATCAAGCTCGATGGCAAGGCTGAGGTTTTGGGCATGCCCAAGCATAAGCGTTGGGTACTCCTTGCAAACTGGCTCGACCGCACTATGTTGCGTAACGACCTTGCATTCTATCTTGCTCACCAGACCGACACATGGGCACCTCATGGCGAGCCCGTAGAGCTTGTTCTCAATGGTGTTCACGTAGGTAACTACTACCTCTGCGAGCAGATTAAGATTGACAAGAATCGTGTGAATGTTGCAGATGTTGGATACAAAGATCTTTCAGCACAGACCACCGAGGCTGTAGCCAACGAGATGGGCTTCTTGTTGGAGTGCGATGAGGCAACTGATTCATCAGAGATCTATTTCTATGTAAATTCACCCGTCAAGTTCTATGTCTATGTTAAGGATCCAGGTAGTGATGATTACTTGGGTGACAATACCAACAAAAACAACCATGTAGCTATTCAGTATATCAAAGACTATTACGCACAGGTTGGTACAGCTCTTAAGAATAGTAACTGGACTAAGGCCGCGGAGCTTCTCGACTACAAGTCATTTGTTGACCACTGGATTATGACCGAGATCACCATGAACCAGGAGTCTAAGCACCCCAAGAGCTTCTATATGCACAAATATGAGAGCGGTAAGCTCTGCGCAGGCCCTGCATGGGATTATGACTGGTGTACATTTGTTCCACAGAATAAGATGTCGTCTAATGGTTGGAACTGGCAGACAGGTACTGCAGGAAGTATTAAGAACTACTTCTCAATGCGCTACACAATGTGGTATCAGTACTTGTTCAACGACCCCGCATTTAAGGCTCTTGTCAAGGAGCGTTGGGCAGTTCTTAAGCCAAAGATGAACACAGCGTTGGCATATTTGGATGAGCGTGCAGCCGAGGTTAAGCTCTCTGATAGCTACAACTGGGAGATGTGGCCCTTGGTTGGTAAGGCTCCCAACATTGGCTTCCCCAATGCTGACCAGAACATGACTTTCGATCAGGCTATCGCTACAATGCGTTCATCGCTCTCTGCTCGTCTCACATGGCTCGACAACGAGATTAATAAGTTGTAATATAAAAGTGTAATAGGCGTGAGTGCCGGCCCTCGGGTCGGCACTCTTTTTTTGCGTCTATAACATTCGGAATGCACCCCTCTCCGCGATTGCGATGCACCCCTTTCCGCGATGCGCCACCGTTACTGCAAGGAGGCGTGCCCTACGGGGCAATCTCTCTCGCCATACTGCTTGTCATCCTGAGCAACGCGAAGGATCTCCTCGCAGGCAATACGCTGTGTGCGCTGTCGCTTGTCGGCTTTGAGGGGATTCTTCACTTCGTTCAGAATGACAAAGCGCGCGTAAATGCGAAGCATGGCACAAAAAAAGTGGGAAGTCCTTTCGAACTTCCCACTGAAATATTGGTGATTAATTAAATCCCTCGCCGCCTTCGTTATAGTCAGATGATGAACTATGCTTAGCATTAGGATTATCCTTCACACAACGCACAGCACGCTTACCAGTATTAGCAGCAGCAAAACCCTCCGACGAAGCAACTCGTCTATTTACCTGACCAGTTGTTGGGAAATAGTAGAATATACCAAGATATTCTCTATCACAATCCTGACCATTATACATAAGATAACCGTAAGTATAACTATAACCTGGAGCAATTCTAAAATTCCAAGAATTATTTGGCAACGCACGAATCATAAGTTTCATCTCACGCTGGTTAGGAACGCGCCAACCATCAGGACAGATTGAGGCAACATTGGGGAACTCTGGAGACTCACCCTGATATGCCCTATACCAAGTAGTACTGTTCACTGAATTACTATTTTGTGTTACACTGGTAGTAGTTTTACCATTGTTTCCATAGTAACCAGACTCAACATCAAAGCCAAAATATGGAGAATTGTTAAAACCTACGGTTCCAAGATAAACATGAGGCAACGCACCACCTGCATCATACTCCTGACGCAACGCATTGATGTTCATATAGTCAAGTGAGATAGAGGTATTTGCATCATTTACCTTGTAGTAGCTTGTTGGATTTGCAGTTGAGGTATAGGGCATACCCAAGTGACGAATACAACGAACTGACACAATAGGTGAACTTCCACTCTTAGGTGTTTTATTCCACGAATTAGCCTCAGAATAAGTGGATGTCGCACCATACTGCTCTGCCCAATATACCATCAAAGAACTGCTTGAACCCAAGAAAGATGATATATAGTGAGTAGCGGGGACGGTAGGATCTGATGGGACATCATCATCAAGATAAGTACCATCTGCATTATTAGGGTCGAACAACTTCGCATAGGCAGGCATACATGGCTCACCAATCCAAAGGTCATCCAACTGCGACACAGATGTTAGATACCACTGAATTTCATTATCCTGCATTGTGCCATCACCATTCAAATCGCGATTACGCACTGCACAAGCATAGGTAGCATCGTTGTAGTTAGTACCAAAACCATACTGCGATGTAGAGCTAATTACATTTGCCCATGTATTAGCCGTAGTACTATTATTACGATACGCCACAAGCTTCTGACCCTTCTGCAAATCGGTCAAATTGTTCTGATTAGAGGTAGAATAAGGGAACTGTGTTCGAGGCGAACTCATACGAGGTGTCTCGTTGATGGTCTCGGTACCCCAAGCAGAGGTGAGCGACTCGGCACCCACATTGTAGAATGTCTGGATAGAGCGCTGCTTGATGGTAACAACCGAACGCGAGATTGAGGTCTCGTAGTCGTCGCTATACTTCATCTCACCCGCCTTAACGATGTGCAACATACGGTCGGGCTGGTTAACGCTCTTCTTCCACAACAACAAGCCCGCAGCATCGGCAGTGGTGACACCCTTATAGTTGGTGCCCGCAGGATTAGACATGGGGTCTGCAGTGGGATTGTAGAAGTAGAGATACTCATCAATGAAGGCAGTGATATAAATCTTGCCATCAGTACTCTTTGCAGCTTCGCGATTTGCATCAACCTTCAAGTAGTTAGAGAGCTGACGGATATCGCGCAAGGTAACAGCAGTGCCATAAGCGCCGCTCTGCGCTGCAGTACCAGTAGCGGTCTTACCGCCATCGTAGCACTGCTCACCAGGGAATGCTGCGAAGGTGTTGGCATTCTGCGCAACGTCAACCTCCTTATTGATAAGGAACTTAACCCACTTATAATCCTGAACAGTAGAGTTGTTCAACTCGTTAAAGCCATTGGTGTCGTAGCCACTCTCCCAAGGAGTGTTGACAGCAAAATGCAACTCCTTAGCCTCAGAATCGGTCAACTGGATATTTGCACGGTCGTAGTGGCCATCGACATTGATAACGCGCTGGGCAGACATCACGATCTCACCCTCAGCACCTGGACGCTGCTCGTTATCCTGGTCGTCAGTCGCGGAGTCGTTATCCCTATCCACCTCGACAATAAGGTCGTTAACGCCCTTGATGGTGACGTTATAGGTGTAGTGGTGGTTACGCAAAGTGCTGTAGTCATTAACATTCTCAACGCCGCTATGGCCAAGGTGCACGACATACTCAACATCGGCCATAAGCCACTTAGTGATAGGTTGTGTGATGCCTGTTTGTGTATCAGTGAAACTCTCCTCGAAGCTATAGCTCAACTCGCCAGTGATAACGACATAGGTAGCATTAGCGGGAGCGTAGACATAGTCGATATTGCGGCCATCCGCACCCTTATTCTCCTTCTCGCGCAAAGCATAGCCCGCGATAGTATTGTTGTTGATAAGAGCCTTTGGCGCCTTGAGGTTCTCGTACATGTAGAATGTGAACGAGCCAGAGTTATTGCCCACAACCTCAAACTTTGGAGCCTCGCTCTCGGGGATAGAGTAGAAATCTGCGGCATCTTTCGCAGCATCCATATCGGCGGTAAGAGTAGCACCACCCGTAGTGACGCGAGGCAAGATGTAGCTCTTCAAAGGTGCATTTACAACACGGAATGAGTTAGGGATGAATGTAAAGTCATCATAATCGCTATTCTCGGCCTTTACTTTGAAGGTAATCTTCGAGTCGGCACGCTTCAAAGGAATATCCACCTCAGTAGTCTCGTCAGCCTGAAGGTTAGCAGTAGCCTCACCAGTCATCATAAACGATGCACCACGGCCGATGTTACCTGATGTCAAGCGGATAGACATCTCCTGCAAATCAGTGTAGGTCGTAATAGCATCGAGCTTCGCCAAGTCAACCTGAGTCTCCTCGCCAATCTCGGCACGGGTAACAGTGGTGTTCGAGATATTAATGTTGGCAATGGCACAAACCTTCAAGTCAGAACCAGAGAGCGCACCAAATCTGACTGTACCTTTCGACTGGCCAGTGTAATTTTCTACATTCTTATTATAGTAGTTAGTAATCTCCGAAGAGTCGAAGAAACTCTTATCGGGCATTACGCGATTGTTGCCATTGAACACAAAGACGTAGATGTTCTGCACGAGGTGCTCATTTATCTCTGACTGGGCAGCTCGTGTGGTAACCTCAATATTGTCTTCAACTGCGAAAGTGAGCTCAACCTGCGCTGGTCTACCCTCAACAATGCGGACATTGTCGATGCCATCGTCGTACATGCACGATGCTAAACCCACAGCTGCGACTGCAACTGCACCAAACAGATATTTATATATACTTCTCATATAACTCTAAAATTTCGCATTAGTTGAAATCAGGAACATCAATAGTAGTTTCCTCCCACAAAGTGACAATGTAATTAATCACAAGTTCTCCGTTTACTGCCTGCTCGACGGTAGCCTTTACGGTATAGTCGTGGTTGCGGACAATGGCGGGGAGGGGAACATATTTTGTGTGTGACACGGGATTACCCGAAACTGTCACATCATAGCTAACCTGCATATAGTAGCCACCATTGCTTGTGGGCAGCGTGTCGTAGCCAGTCTCGGTAAGCGCAGCGGCATTCTCATAGAGGAATGTCGAGCCTACCCATGTGTAGTTGCCAGACTCCGAAACAGTGTTAACTGTAACATCGCTCCACGCATTGGTTCCGGTATTCCACAATGGCTTCTCCACAGCGCCGTTAGTCAACGTGCCGAGGGGCTGGGGTGTATCCACGGTCTCGTCGCTATTACCCTGCATGCTCTTCTCGCCATTTGAACCATCTACGGTCTTTGCATTGCCAGTAAAGACACCGCCATTGACAGGTGCGCTCTTTGAAACGACCTTTGCGCCAGTCACCTTAACCTGGAACTTGTCGCTCGAAGCATTCATATAGAGCTGCGTCTTAGCCACTGCACGATATACGGGCATTGACATATGGTAGCAGTTATCGGGGTGGGTGTTTGCAGACTTGATAGTCATAGTCTTCCAGTTCGAGATAGGCATAAGCTCTGGGGTCTTACCCGAGTCATCGGGATAGGTCTGCCAGAAAGCTGCACCCTTTGCATCAAACACCGCCGAAGCGAGCTCGTCGTATTTAGTATTGCTGCCAAGAGTATAGTTCAAGTTACCAAACGCCTTTGTGTTGAGCACGGTGATAATGATATAGTCCTGCTCGCCATCGCAGATGGGCAACTCAACATGCAATGAGATATTCTGGTAGGTATTCAAACCCTGCTGATAGCGCCAGCCAGTTGCAGGTCCCTCCTGAACACTCTCAATGCCACCTTCGTCATCAAGCGTGCATTTGAAGGCCCAAATCATTACATCCTCGATACGGTCACCCTGCTCCTGAGAGCTTGCGGCGCCACGAGTCAAATCTACCGCTAAGAGAGCCTTTTCAACCTTGTAACTCTCCTCCTTGATACAACCGACGAGTGCGACGGTCAAGCCCACGGCAATTAATAATATTCTTCCGAAATTCTTCATCGTCGTACCTCGTTAAATGTTATTGTTAGTGTCGGGCTCGTTACCATTGTCGTTGCCAAAGCCTGGGGTAACATTATTAACCACCCAGTCAGCAATAGTAACGGTTATACCGACAGTCTTGAACTCTACAACAATAGGAATCAGAACCTCCTGCTTTGTTACATCAATATACTCCTCATACTCCGCAAGGAAGTCCTTAAGTGCGAGGGTGTGCAACACAGTACCAGTTGCCTTGTCGATCAACTCGAACTCCACGCTGCTATCAGCTCTATGGCGCATGATGTTGAAGCGTGCTACATGGTCACCATTCTCGCTGTTCCACTCAAATTCGGGTGCGTAGTCAACCTTCTCGCCGTGGCCAAGATTCTGTGCATGCGCCTGGTCGAATGAAGACTGGGGTGCAAGGTTCTTGACACGAAGTTCGAGGTAGCTTCCTGCGCGAGTAAGCTCATCGGGATAGTATCCCTTCACGGTGTACGACACCTTGTGGTGTGACGAGTACAAGCGAATCTTATCGCGGAAATACCACGCATCTTCGGGAATCACAACGCGCTTCGAGCCGAGATACAACGAGTCGTTGCCCTCGCAGAGAGTCTCGAAACAATCGGGGTTGCGATAAGTAATACCGCTCATATCGCCGCAGTCGGTGTTGTAAACCTCGGTGAGGTCGTAGTCGTTGCCAAGGCACACGAAACGATACTCGCCGGGATTAAGGCTGAGTTTGACGCCCTGATACGATTTGAGGTCGTTCTGCTCTAAACGTCTGCAATACTTCTCCAGCAGACGGTCTTCCGAATCAAATACATACAGGTTCACGCTCGTAACATGTTTTGGGAAAACATCAGTGTCGCCGTCGGCATAGTACTCGAATACTATGTCGCGTTCACAACCCTCGATATTATCCTTGATGCAGCTTGCGAGCAGAACCATCATAACAAGCGGCAAAGACAAGTATAGTAGTTTTTTCATAGTTTCCTCTATCATTAACGGCGCAAAGGCCTGTGTAAATCTTGCTCTTTCAAGAATCTCTTTTGTTGCTCAAAAGAGCACTCATCAATCCTCCAAACGTTGTTTTCTTTAAAAAAATCCTGCTCCCCTCCCCTGAAGAAGGGGAGCAGGTTGTTAGTTGTTTAATTGCTTAGCGCAGTTAAATTACTGAGCAGGAGTAGGGTTAGTACCGAAAGTAGGAGTGATAGTGTTAACAACCCACTTAGCGATAGTAACCTCAACGTTAACGCAGATCATACCACCTGTAGCGTCGATGTTAGCCTCCAAGAAAGGAACATTAAGCTTGTAGATGTTACCACACTCAAACTTCTCGATTTTGTTACCATCCTTATCCAAGTAGCCATTGATAGTCAAAGTCTTGTTAGGGATAGCAACAGTATAGTTCTTACCCTCAACAGTAAGGTCAACTACGAGGTTAGCAGCAGCCTTCTCAGGAGCCCAGTTCCAAGACCAAGCCTTCTTATTATCATCCTCTGGATAAGCAACATCCTCCTCATCATCCAAAACGTTACCAAGAGTCTGCTCATACTCACCGTAAGTCATCTTGTTCAAAGTGATCTTTGAGTAGCCGTACTCATTCTGACCAAGGTCAGTACACTGGAATGAAAGAACCTCGAAACGAGTGTGGTAAGGAGCTACAGTTACCTTACCCTCGAACAAAGGATACTGAGCACCATCAACTGTACAAGTATTGTTCTGAGTCATCTGACCGCTTGCACCGTAAACTACGATGTCTGCAACCTCAGCATCATCAGTCTCAACCATCCAGAGAGCCACAGCATCTGACAAATTATTCAAAGATGCTACCTCAGCGCCACGAAGAGCGATAACGCCTACCTGCTGAACAGTCTCAGGAAGCCTGTGGAATTTGAAAGTACCATCCTCGTTAACACCATCTGTGAGGGCGCGAGTCTCAATAATCTTACCTGCCTTATCAGCGAACAATACAGTAAGGTCGGCTGCAGTAGCACACTCAAAGTTGTCAGTAGATGAAGCATCAGTGATAGCACGAGTAACCTCGTTGCTATTAGCGATAGTCAAAGACACAGACTTCATAGAAGAATTGAAGATAGTCTCAGGCTCATTGTTACAAGCTACCAAACCAGCGATAGCAAGAACAGCAACAAATAACTTTTTCATAATAAAGATTTTGTTAGTAATTAATAAAATTGTTTGGATTATTGATTGTTTAGTTCTTTCATTCATTACAAGCTCTGCTCATACTTGTCGAGCTCGGCAAGGTTGTGCTTAGCATCCTCGCTACCAGCAGCTGCGGCAGCCTCGATGAAGGCGCGAGCGATATCATACTCGCCCTTGAGCAAGTGGATATAACCCTCAACAGCCTGGATGTCCTTATCGCCACGCTTGCTGCGCTTCAACTCGCTCAAAGCCTCATCCAACTTACCCTCCTCAACAAGACGGCGAACGTAGTTGACCATTGCGGGAACATCGGTAGGATAAACCTTGGCAGCAGTCTCGATAGCAAAGTTATACTCCTCAGAGCCAACCTCATAAGTGCCAGCAACCTTATAAATCTCATCCACAGAGAGCTTCTCGGGGGTCTTCTTAAGGATGACCTTTGCAACCTCAACATCGAAGTTAGCAATCTTATAGCGGATGACATAGTCGCTTCGACGCAAAATGGGATAGATATTATCGAGATAGTAGCGATATGCCTCGGGGTTAGAAACAAGAATCTTCTGGTTCTTCTCATCCTCCGAGAGCGATGCATCGTCGATGATAGCAAGCACCTCGTCACGCCACATGAGATCCTCGTGAGCCAAAACATACTTCTTGAAGCCTGGCCAGTTCTCACCGTGACCCTCAGATGTAATCAACTTGCCATCAACCGATACCTTCTTCGATACATAGTCGCGCAAAGCCTTGGCACGGTTCTCCGCCAACCAGATGTTGTGGTACAAAGGTGCCTCGGGAGATGCCCAACCATCAATCTTGATAGACATGATTGAGTAATCCTCATCATCGGCAACGCGCTCAATAGAGTTTACGATAGATGCAAGCTCGCGAGCATTGTCCATGTAGTTATCGAGGATGTTAACACGGTCTACCCAGAAGTTGATGTATGCACTCAAAGAGTCGGCACGAATCTTGACGGGCTCGGGCTCGGGTGCGATGTATGAACAGATGTACTGTGGGTTGTAGATCTCCTGACCTACATCACCAGCGTCGTCGGTACCAACATACTCAACCCATGGGTCGCAACCACATGAGCCCATGTTGAGCTGCACCTTACCACCGCGCATCCACTCAGCGAAGGGTGTAGTGGCATTATAAGCAACGCTCTGCTTCTGGCCAGCCTTACGCTCGGCACGCTTTGCCTTACGCTGCGAGTAGAAGGGGCTGTCGGTCACGGTCTGTGCGTCGTTACGCTTACTATATAAATACGCGCGACGACCCATAATCTCGATAGCCGAGAGCTTCTCCATGTTGTTGTCGTTGATGATAACGGGAGTGATGACAAAGGTCTCGTCAGAGCCAATCTCCAGAGATGAGATGTCGATATCCATGTCGATGGTGAGCTGGCCGTTGGCACGAGTCACCTCGAAATTCGATACACGCGAGTCCTTGGTTGTTACAACATCCTGCGCCGAAACGGTTGTCACAGCGAGGATAGATGCTACGATGCTATATAGTGCAAAAAATCTTTTCATATTGCAATTAAGATTTTAGAATACGTATACAAGATTTACAGAGATCTTGGTAGGACCCCAGTAGATGTGGTCGAACGAGCCAACCTTCTCACCACATTTAGGACAGTAGTACTTATCGAACCATGTATAAGCGCCACCGATACAGATTTCTGTCTCGAGGTTCCAGTGCTCACCAAGCAAGAAGGCATAACCATAACCCACGCCGGCACCCACAAAGGCACCCTCGTAGCGATAGTCTGCCAACTTCGAGAATGGCGTGCCGAGGAAGTCGACCATGCCGTCGATGTTACCCGCGTTATACTGACCACCCAACGCGTGCATTGCGAGGAAGTGACCGCCGAAACGACGACAGAACCAATAGCGCGCCTCGGGCTGGGCGAACCAATTCTTCCACTTCATATTGGTATCCTTGTCCATAGTGAAAGGATTGTAGTTACCCGAGAAGTCAAAAGTCCACTTCTTGGCAATACCCACCTCAAAACCGAGGTTCATAGTAGCGGTAGCATCGTATGCCAAATTGGTCTTAATTGCCCAATCCTGAGCTGATAGCTTACCACCGAAACAGGTCGCAACCGTTACAAAAAGTAGTAAAAATATTCTTTTCATGCCTCAATAAGGTTTCCTAAAACGTTGAGTTAATATACTTTAAGATTTCACCGTAGCGTGCGAACATTGCTTTCTCGTTGCATCGCCCACGAGATATCTTTCTGTTTTTCAAAGTATTCTAAATTTCACACCAGGCGCTAACGTCGATGGCTTCTCATCATATCAATCTCGCGCCGACATTGTGAAGTAGTCCAGATACGCAAGATGTTGCAAACTAATTTTATTCCGTTACACAAAGTTAATAAAATATTCCTCAATATTCCAAACAATTGTGTTGTTTTTTTGTGGGGGGGGGTAAATTGGCTGATTATCAACGGATTATAGTGTCACTATTAATTACACCACCTTTGTTTAATCAGCCGATGTTAACCTTATCACACATCGCGAAGTCATCCATGGGGAGCACCCCTGTCACACGCTCTTCAGCGCATACGACATGACCTACGGCATAATCAGATTACCATCATTAAATAGTTAAAAAACACACCAAAAGACAAACTTAGTTGTCCATTAACCTACACAAAATTAAGTTAAAATTTCCCAAGTACAAAATAAAATATCCGAAAAAAATCATTTTTTTTTACAATCGCCCCCAGAGTGCATTTAGGGGCACATTATTTTTTTGACACCTCACTACACTCACACACCTACTGCTTACAAATATGCCAAAACAGCATACTCAAAGCGCCACTTGCAATTGAATATATTTCGATAAAATATTGCGAAGCAATGCAAGACTTTGCCTTGCCAGAAGCCCTCCTTATCAAAGGAGGGTTTGGGTGGATTGTAGATATGATTGAGGACAATAGTCCTCCCCCCGCTACCAAAAAAAAGAGGAAACCCTTTCGGATTTCCTCTATGGTAGGACACCACATCGAAATTTCTAACCGATTTATCTGCGACTATATGGCTGTGTTTCAGATTGCGAAGCAATGCAAGACAAGGTCTTGCCACAAGCCCTCCTTTTCAAAGGAGGGTTTGGGTGGATTGTAGATATAATTGAGGACATCAGTCCTCCCCCCGCTACCATAAAAAAAGAGGAAACCCTTTCGGATTTCCTCTATGGTAGCGGGGGGAGGACTCGAACCTCCGACCTCCGGGTTATGAGCCCGACGAGCTGCCAACTGCTCTACCCCGCGATGTATCGTCAAATGGTCAACCGACCGATTTTCCTTAATTGCGAGTGCAAAGATAGCACATTTTTCCATTACCTCCAAATATTTTCCTAAATATTTTTAATAACATTTCGTTACAGGGATGTTAACTCGCTAATAACCAGTAGGAAGTGTTATAAAATATTTTCAGCCACCACCTCGGCTATATCCCGCGTTGGGCGATGCGCAGCGCGTGCGATGCTCTTATTGCAGAGCGGGCAGGCGGTGACAATCGTGTCGCATCCCGTGGCCTCGAGTTCTGCGGTCATATGCTCCGCAATGCGATACTGCTGGCCATCGTTGATAACGGTATTAGCCAGCGAGCCACCACAGCAAAGGGCATCGCGGCGATTGTGCCTGGGCTCAACGAGTCTGCCCACAGCACCTATCACATTGCGGGGTGCGTCGTAGACACCACATCCGCGACCGAGTTCACAGGGATCGTGGTAGGTATATGTCGTCTCACGGCTCGCAACGCGTATCTCGCCCGAGGCAATGAGGCGCTCGATATACTCGGTGTGGTGCAGCACCTCGATGCCCTCGAGGTGGTACTCCTCCTTAAAGACCTTGAGGCATATGGGGCACGATGTCACGAGGGTCTCAATCTCGTGCTTACGGAAGAGCGCGCGGTTGCACTCCACCATCTTGTGCGCGGCATCGGTCTCGCCCGAGAGCATAAGGGGTCTGCCACAGCACACGCCACCCTCCCTATCGGCATACCACACATCGACTCCCGCGGCGGCGAAGATCCGCTCCATGGAGCGCTGCACGGCGGGTGTCAGCGAGGTCATGCACCCCGCAAAGTAGCCCACGCGGCCACTTCCCGACGAGGTATCCACGCCCTTAAGGTAGCGGTAGCGACCCTCATGTGGGATGTTACGGCGTGTAGCGCGCGAGTTCAGGCGCAGCGTATTCAGGTTGATGCCCACGGGGCATGCCGCCTCGCAACGGCCACACATCAGGCAGTTGTTAGCCACCTTCAGCGAGAGCATATTATAGCGTCTATCGCGCAGATAATATACTGATTGCGTGTCGTTTATGCCGAGCACCGACTGCAACTGACAGGGGTCGATACATATACCGCAACGCGAGCAGGCCTCGACCTCGAAGTTGTCATACGACTTACGCTCCTTGGTTGGGCGCAGCGACCAGCGACGCAGGAAGATAAGTGGTATCTCCGTAAAGATGTGCATATATCGCGAGAAGGGCATCGCCACGAAGAAGATGCCGAGCGCTGCGGAGTAGAACCACCACGAATGGGTATATAGAATCTCAACAATATCGCAAGGTACATATTTCGCAATAAACTCTCCGAGTGTTCCCGTCAGGAAGCCCCCGCCACCATGCACCGCCACTGTGAGGCTCTCTGCCACAAGGCGCAAGGGGAAGATGAACCATAGTGCCGTGAGCGCCACCCTATCGAACAACACATGCTTCGTGGTGCGTCGCATGCCCATCGCCTTCGACCTTATGCGCTTGAACCACGCCAGAGCAACACCCGACAACACCAGCAGCAGCAGGGCATCCATCAGGTGGTCAAACAATGGGTAGTGGTGCTCTATATTAATATAAGGTGCAAAGTACTTGAAGAAGACATGACCCTGCAGCGGCACGAGGTCGAAGCCGAGATAGACGGTGGTCTCTATCCACCCCACCGCAATAAGCAGAAACCAGCCGAAGGCGAGCGAGGCGTGCATATATCCAAGCACGGGGTTGGTGCGGAATATGCGAACATGGAGCAGCGACTCGCGCACCACCTCCCACACCGCAACGAGCGTATTGCGTGTGAAGATGCCACGGCGGATTTTTACGCGGTCTATTCGCGGCAGACGCACAAGCCACAGTATCCACTTGAAGCCCACGGCAACAAAGAGTACCGCAGTACCCACTACAAATGGGATTGTGAATGGCACGAAATATTGCAATATATCCTCCATATAGTCAATAGTTTAGAAGTCACCCAACTTGCGTTTTATGAGCATCACGAGGCCTCGCGTGTTGATGCCTCGCGGACACACCAAACGACACTTGCCACAGAGCATACACTTGCTCAACTCGCTATATACGCCCTTATACTCGCCACGGCGCACTGCGGTGTGGAGCTTACGGAAGTTGAAGTCGGTGATGTTGCCCGCCGTACACGATGCGGTGCACGAGCCACAACCTATGCAGGCCTGCAACTCGGGCATCTCGGCGATGATAGCCCTGCTCTTGCGCAGGTCGTTGTTGTCCATGTCGATGACACGCGGGCGGCTGATGCCATATCCGAAATTGATGTTACGCATGGCCGACTACTTTACGTTAAACTTATCCTTGAGGTAAGCATCTACAGCCGAGGCAGTTAGCGAGGCCTCGGCAAGCGTATCGGCGAGGCTCTTGGGCGCTGTTGCCGTGCCCGCAAAGAAGATACCCTCCCTCTCGCTACGCACCGCACCGAGGAAAGAGTCGCGCGCCTTGAAGTATCCGTTGGGTGCTAATGTCAGCCCTGCGGACTCGGCGAGCTTGGGGTTGTCGTAATTGGCACTCATGCCGACAAGCAGAACGAGCATATCCACCGTCATGCGCAGTGGGCGGCCCGTGAGCGTATCCTCGGCCTTAATCTGTATGCGTTTGTTTATGGTCTCGGCAGCCTCCGAGATGCGGCCGCGCACAAAATGGACATTATACTTCTCCTGTGCCTCGCGGTATAACTCCTCGTAGCCTGGGCCGAACATGCGGATGTCCATGTAGAAGTTGAAGACCTCCGCCGTGGGGTACATCTCCTTGAGCTCTATGGCCTGCTTCACACCCGTTATGCAGCACACCTTCGAGCAGTGCCGCTGCCCCACCTTCTCGTCGCGCGAGCCTACGCAGTGGAGTATCGCAATACGCTTGGGCTCAGAGCCATCGGCAAGCGTAACCTTGCCACCAATCATCATGCGCTCGAGGTCTACCGATGTCACTACATTGTCGTAGAGGCCGTAGCCATACTCCTGCTTGCGGTGGGCATCAAAGAGCGTGAAGCCCGTAGCCACAACCACAGCATCGGCAGGTATGCGCTCCTCGGAACGGAGCGTTACGCCATCGGGGGCAATCTGTGTCACCTCCTGACCATAGAACGAGCGTATGTGCATATCCTTAACGCGCTGTGTCAAGGGGCGCATGACATCATCGGCACGGGTGAACGTGGGAAATAGTTTGTACCATCCACGCGCCTTACCTCCGAGTTCTATGTCGCGCTCCACGATGATGGGCTCTATGCCTCGCGACTTTAGTTCGATGGCCGTCTGCATGCCCGCAGCACCGCCACCAACGATAACGACTCTATATGCCATAGCTACTTTCTCCTCTCATATATAGGACGCTGCGAGGGACAGTTGATTGCAGCATCCGCGGGTTTACCAATATACTTACCATCCACACCCAGATACTTCGCACCGGGGTCGTACTCCACGCCGAGCTTATCCAACAGAGGCTCTACGTCGACCTGATGGAACTGCATGCCAAGCTCCCATGGGTCGTAGCCTAGTACCAAGCCCGCCATCTCCTCGTATGTCAAGACGGGAATACCCTTACCATCAGCACCATAGCCCACGCCATCCATCTCGGCAATGGCATACTGCCACTTATCCAGAAACATGGTGCAACCGGGGCAGTTTGCCACGATGAAGTCGGGTTTGTAGGGTGCCATGCTCTCCAGCTTCTTGTGCGAGTTGGCGATAGATGAGCCACGATTTGCCTGCACGAGGTAGTTGCGGAAGCCGAAGCCACAGCAGTGACGACGCTCGGGGTAGTCCACAACATCGCCACCCCACGCCTCAATCATGCCCGCAAGGACATAGGGAAACTCCGAGCCTCCGATGCCCGATTTAGGAAATATCTTTGCGTAGTGGCAGCCGATGTGCTCCACAACCTTGAGCGGCTCACCCGTGTGGACATTGACCAATCGGCGCTTCGCCTTGCGCGCTATGGCCTCGCGATGGTAGAACATTATATCCGAAGTGTGGGCAATGCTGCGGGGCTTTACCAGTTCGCGTCCCGTAGCCTCCTTCAGGTAGCGGCGTGTGCGCTCCTCGGTCTCGGGGAACTCCTCCCATGTGGCAAGCACCTCGTTGTAGATGCCGAACGATGTTATGCACGACGACACGAAGTTCTCGTATCCCGCCTCTGCCATAAGGGCAAACTGGCGCGCCACGACGGTCATGATGGTCTCCAGGGGTACAACATCCGAGTGGTAGCCGATGCCTGTGCACGAGGTGTGCAGCGGGTCGTCCAAGATGTCGACACCCAAATCGTTGGATAGTATATCGAGGAATGCCTTCTCGCTTCCGGGGAAGAAGTTCTGGCGTATGCAGCTACGCGCATAGTAGTATTTGTCGGGAGCTATATCCTTCTGGTACTCCTGCCATGATGCTCTGCGTGCCATGTGTTTAGTAGTGATTATCAGAATTTAAGGTAAACACCTCCATCATATATTCCTGCGTTGCGCCGTCGTAGCCCATCTCGCGCGCCTTGCGGTCCGAATGTGCCTCAATGGTGTCGTAGAAGGCCTTGCCTCCCGATACCTCGAAGATGCGGCGTATCTCCTGCATGGATGCCTCATCTACCTTGCGCAATGCTCCCGCACCCTCCTTGCCATAACACTCCGAGTAGCGACCAAATATCGCCTCATCGTTCGAGTGTATCCACTCCCAGACGGGGCCCTGCTCGGGGTGCAACTCGGGCAGGATGTTGCGGGGCGTGAGGCAGTATCCCGTAGCGAGGATGTTGTCGCCAATCATGCGCTTTAGGGCCAACTGCTGCCTACCCTTCTCGCTCTCGACGAAGAAGCCCAGCTTCTGTGACAGCGTGCGCAGCGCCTGAATCACATATCCAGGCGTATTGCCTCGTGGGCAGCGGGGACGGCACGACATACACTCGCCACAATACCATATAGTATCACTTTTGAGCAGGCGCTCTATCTCGCCGTCGTCGCGCGTCTGCACGATTGCCACAATCTGTCGGGGGTCATAATTATAGAACTCCGCAGCGGGACATACCGCGGTGCATACGCCACAGTTCATACAGGCCTTGAGGCCCTCCACGAGGCGTATATCCTCGGCAAGCATATCGAAATATTTACCCATATTTTTAGGACTTTTGACAAGGGCAAAGGTACATATTTTACCCTCGGCAAAAGGTAGTATAAATACCTAAATTACATCCAAAACGGCTCAACCGAATTGGCATTTTCGACCCAAAATTGACCTATTTTGCCTCTACACTTAAACCAGTATAGTTTGTTAAAAGAATATATTATCCTACGCTCTGATAATCAACCTGCAGAGAGTGAAGAAAATAATATTATATATTATTGGCAGTTGGGAATATTTTACATATATTTGCAAACAGCACTAAAACTTATTAGGAATGTATTACTACACTTGCATATATATGAAAAAACTAACTACACTTAAACCTCTATTGGTGGCATTCGGCATGCTCCTTCTCACCGCGATGGTGGGTTGCGAAACAGAGCACTCAACATACGATGGAGCGAGTTGCATTATGTTCTCATCGGAGCGCCACGACCTTGGCGTAATGGACAGCGAGGAGTGGTTCGAGATTCCCATCACTGCGACACAGGCCACAGACCACGACCGCAATGTAGGCGTGGAGGTTATCGCAGCACGCAGCAGCGCGATTTACGGCATGCACTACACCATCGAGTCGACAACCGTCACCATCCCCGCGGGCAAGACAAATGGCACACTGCGCATCAAGGGCTACCCCGAGGCCATAGGCATATCGGAGATGCTCGGCATCACCCTCAACCTCGTTATCGAGGAGGAGGAGATAAACGAGGAGCATGGCACCGAGACCGAGATATATCTGCACAAGTGCTGCCCACTCGACATGAACACCTTTACGGGCTATGCCGTGCTCACATCGACATGGACCATGCAGTTTATGAACACCGAGTCGACACTCGTCAAGACGCACCTCGACACCACCATGCCCAACACCATCGTGGTTGAGAGCATGTACTACGAGGGTTACGACATACGCCTCACGCTCAACAACGACACCCGCCTCGAGCCACTCATCGAGATGCCCAAGGCGCAGGTCGTAGGCTCTACGGGCGAGGCCTTTGGCACCATCTACGGCAATGGCAAGCTCATGATGATGCAGTCCGAGGAGTCGGTGTCGTACTACAGTCCTTGCGAGGGTTTCCTATTGCAGTATGTGACGATGTATGTCGAGGAGGTAGGCACCGTGGGCAACTTTGCACATGTCCTCGAGTGGATATCTGACGACGAGGCCGAGCGTATCATGCGCGAGGGATTTTAGTTGCAACAGGCTGATATAGAGAATAAAGAACATATATATGAGATACATTTCAAAAATCAGGTTTTGGGCAGTGGCGCTAACCGTGGCTATGTTTGCCATGGCGTGCAGCAACGAGGATAGTCCCAAACCCCTGCCCACACTCGACAACATAGAGTGCAAGGCGGGCGACAAACCCCACTTCGAGTTCACCGCGAGCCACGACTGGCACATCTCATCCGATGCCCTATGGTGCAAGTTCATCACCGCAGCAGGCGAGGTGCAGGATACATCGGGTAAGGCAGGCAAGCACACCATCACGCTCAAGATTTCGGACATCAGCATCAAGGATGAGCCCACCACAGCAAGGCTTACATTGAGGATGGGTACGACAAGCCAGACGCTCGTAGTCGTAGAGCGCGCAGCAAAGGAGCTTACACTGAAACTCAAGAGCGCCGAAGGCTCTTCAACAAACAGCATCGAGTTGGGCTATAACGAGTGGAAGGCATTCAGCATCGAGGCCAACTTCAACTTTGCCGCTACGGAGTTCCCCGAATGGGTGGAGCTCGGCACCAAGGAGGGCGAGGCCATCGTAACGGGCATCGTGGGCACGGCAAACGAGCCACTCACGGCCTATGCGCGCATCATCCCCGATGGCGAGCGCGAGTGCTACCCCATCGAGGCAGACGACAACAACAGCATAACCTTCGCCGATGCCGAGGGCAAGGTGTCGTTCAACTTCCCCGTAATTTTTGACGGCATGGGCGACGACAGGCTCACCTTCGTAGCGCCAACTGCCGACACCTACGGCTGGGAGGTATCCCTCGACGGCACACTCTTCCGTCAGGTTGGCGAGAGCGAGGAGGACTTCACAACCTTCAATAACTCACTCAGTTACGACATCACATCGCGCAACAAGGAGTACACCGCACTACTTATCGAGAAGGTCATCGACCGCGGTATTTCGTCCTATGTAATCGGTGCCGAGTGGATGCACTTCACAAATGGCACACTCACCGTGGATGCCACCGATGCCACACGCTACGGCATGGTCGTGGCGCTTCCCAACGGCATATATAACGACATCTGCGACAACCTCTACGATAACCTCTTCGAGTTCGATTACACCTCGGGTGTCGGCCTTCCTACCATCAAGAACGACTACCTCGGCTTCGTGCTTATCGAGTTCACGCAGCACGACTTCAGCGAGCAGGGCGAGTTTGAGGGCATGTACATCTACCACTCGTTGACGGCCCTCGAGATTCCCGCAGCGCCCTACACCGATAGTGCTGTGATGGCGGAGTATGGCGCAGAGGAGGCCTACACCATAGCCTTCATCGACCCAATCGCGGGCAAGCGTCCCGGCATCGTCATCGACCCACGCATCGAGTTGTGGACAACCGCCACATTCGACCAGGGCACAGCAACTGCCGAGGTCTACTACAAGGGTGCGAAGCTCAAGATTAGCGAGGATGACTACTACCTCGGCGAGAACAAGGATGAGAAGATGGCGCTCTACCTGTGGTATCCATCCTCTGAGCCATTCACCGAGAATGTATATATACTCTTCAAGGTTGGCGACACAACGAAGAAGATGCTTGTCGTAACCCCCACAACGAAGTAATACACAAACGATTATGAGAGAACATCTATTTACGAAGATATGTAGCCTCGCGGCCCTCTTTTCGCTCCTGTTTGCGGGAGGCTGCAACGAGCAGAAGAGTGACGACCTCACTGCCGACTATGGCTATGTGCAGTTCCAACTCGTGAAGGCCGCACAGCTCGACGACACACGCGCCGAGCAGCTCGAGTGGCTCGCCGAGGCCTACAAAATATGCGTCGTGATGCAGCTCGATGGCGCTACAATCACGCAGACACTCAATGTCGAGAGCTACGACAAATCGACCGCCGAGTGGGGGCTATTTAGCGAGAAGCTACGCCTCTTGGCTGGTGAGTACAACATCATCGGCTACTATATCTACGACAAGCTCGACAACGAGATTTTGGTGGGCGAGGGTCAGGGCACCTTCACCGTGGAGCATAGAGGCCTCACGGTGAAGACTATCGGCGTCGATACCGTTGAGCGCGGCATGGTGTCGTTTGCACTATTGAAGGCCTTCGAGACTACGCGCTACACCTTCGAGAGCGACTTCTTGTTTAGCTCCATCGCCTCGGCCGATGTAACCATCAAGAACACCTTTACCAACCGCACCACAACCTTCAAGGCGCTCCCCGCGACCTACTACGAGACCTTTGTGGACGAGACCATTGACGAGGAGCTCTACGACCGCAATGGTCAGTCGGCATATATCATCTGTGCCGCAGCAGAGTGGCTCGAGGCGGGCAACTACATCATCACCGACTATGTTGTCTATGGCGATGCGAAGGGTCGCAACAAGATTGGCAGCGGCTCTATCGCCGACACAGAGATGACTTTCGACATCGAGGACAACCGCCACACCATGGCCGTTGTGCCCATCGTGCTGTCCGAGGAGGCCGAGCACATCAAGGACTACAAAGCCCTGAAGGAGATATGGCTTGCGTTGGATGGCCCCAACTGGACATTCCATGGCGAGGAGTATGTGGCAGGAGCCAACTGGGACTTCAACAAGGATATAGATATGTGGGGTGACCAGCCTGGCGTCACGCTCGACGGCAATGGTCGCATCGTGGGTCTTAACATCTCGGGCTTCGGCGCCAAGGGCGTTGTGCCCGATGCCATAGGTCAGCTCACGGAGTTGCGCACCCTCTATCTTGGTAACCACAACGAGCTTATCGGTGGCTACGATGCAGGCACCTCGGCACGCATCCACGCCCTCGACTATATGACAAATGTCGTAAGCCGCGATGCACGCGAGGACCTAAGCCCCGAGCTTAAGATGGCGATAAACAGCGACCCCGCCATTAAGCCCATCGCCATGAGCCGACCTGAGCGCAAGGATGTGGCATACGGCAACCTAACGAATGGCATCACCGCCATTTCGCGCGCCGTGATGCGCCTAACGAAGCTCGAGCAGCTCTTCATAGCCAACTCCCCCATCACCTCGGAGTTCTTCTGCGAGGTGGAGCCCGCGTCGGAGTTCTATGCCGAGCGCGACACATGGTCGTGGGCGAACTTCACCATGCTCACCGATGTCGAAATCTACAACTGCGCACAGCTCACACGCCTACCCATGGATATGCTCGCGGCATTGCCCAACATCCAGTCGCTCAACATATCTATGAACAGGGGCATCGCGGGTGAGCAGCTCAAGGCCGACTGGGAGGCGCTCATCGATGGCGCTTCGGGTGGCACGATACAGATTCTCTACATGGGCTACAACAACCTCCGCGAGACACCATCACACGACTACCTCAAGCGCATGACAAAGATCGGCTACCTCGACCTTACGAACAACCGCCTCGATGTCGTACACCCCTTCGGCAAGGAGATATCGCTTACGACAATCTACCTCGACAACAACCGCATCTCGCGCCTCTACCCTGCCGAGGATGGCTACTTCTGCGGCCTGATGATGATGGAGACATTCTCTTGCGCAAACAACTGCCTCACGGAGCTTCCCGACCTCTTCACCGCGCAGTCGATATACACCATGCTCTCGGCGGACTTCTCGTCCAACGACATCTCGGCATTGACCAATGGCGACGAGTGGCGCGGCATTAACACGGGCAGCCTCAACCTGGCGAATAACCGCCTCGAGGAGCTCCCCGCACGCATCATGAAGTCGGGCTCGAAGATTGAGACACTCATGCTCTCAAACAACGGCATGCGCACCATCGCCGAGGGAGCACTCACAGGTCCTTACAGCCTCTATCTCACAACGATAGACCTCAGCTTCAACCGCCTCAAGGAGATACCCTACGATGACTTCAGCGCGAAGAACATCCCCTACCTCTACGGTATTGACCTATCGAACAACGCCTTCGATGCCTTCCCCTTTGCACCCTTAAGCATCGAGACCATTACGGTTATGAGCATACGCCAGCAGCGCGACGACGAGGGCAACCGCACACTTCGTGAGTGGCCACAGGGACTACATAAGTGCCCCAAGATGTCGGCATTCTACATCGGCTCGAACGACCTCGGCAAGATTGAGGATACGATATCGCCCTACATCCTGCTCTTCGAAATCAAGGACAACCCCAACATCTCGATAGACCTCTCGGAGGTGTGCCCCTACATCGAGTTGGGTTACTACGAACTTATCTACGACTCGACGCAGAACATACGCGGTTGCGACGCCCTAAACCTTGACTAAACTACGACTATGACACAGATACTTAGATATTTAGCAGCAAGCGCGACTATATTTATTGTCGCAAGTTGCACCACGGATGTTCCAACCATACAGGGTTTTGAGGCCGACACCACGCAGATTGATGCTGCGGCTGCGGGTGGCAAGTACAATGTTGCCATACGCTCGGAGAAGGAGTGGACAGCCAATGTCGATGCACCATGGGTTATGGTATCTCCCGCGAATGGCCGTGGCGAGGTGCGCTGCGAGGTGCGCGTGGACTCCTCACTTATCAACGACGCCCGCACCGCAGAGATACGCTTCTCATCGGGTGGAGCGCTCCTCGAGAGCGTGAGCGTGAACCAAGAGGGCTTTGCACGCGCCATCAGCCCCGACCAGAGCGAGGTGAAGATTGCAGCCTCGGCATCGCGCGATGCACGCCACTTCGATGTTGAGATTATGACCAACGTAGAGTTTGTGGTCGAGGCGGAGTATGAGAGCGAGGCGGACTGGCTCACAGTAGAGGAGTACACCCTGAACCTCGACCGCGGAGCACGCCCCCGCACCACTACGCTCGGCGTGAGCTGGAAGATGAACCATGTGCCCGAGGAGCGCACGGCGACGCTCCACCTACGCTCAAAGAGTGGCGAGCCCCTTGAGAGCCCCGCGACAATCGTGGTACGCCAGACGGCAGCACCGCTTATTGAGGATAACCGCCAGGGCGACTCGCTGGCCATGGTAGCCATCTACGAGAAGCTCGAGTGCTGGAACGAGGGCGTAATCTCGGCCACCGAGAGCATGGACAAGTGGGAGTGCCTACGCCTCTGGAGTGCTGACGACGCCACCCTACCCTCACCCGAGGCCGTAGGTCGTGTGCGCGACATCGAGCTCAGCTACTTCGACACCTACGAGGGCATACCCTACGAGATTAAGTACCTCAAATACCTCGAGACCATCTCGCTCTACGGCAACGTAAACGCTATGATTAAGGCTATTGACTTGGGGGAGGAGATATGCACCTTGGAGCACCTCAAGGCGTTGCGCGTTGCGGCATTTGGACTTGCGTCACTCCCCGCGAGCTTCGTAAACCTTGGTGACACGCTGGAGGACCTCGACATCAGCTCAAACAACTTCAACAGCATTCCCTCTATGATTACCGAGGAGAACTTCCCTCACCTCCGAAGCATTGACCTCACGGCAAACCGCCGCTCTATGATTAGCGACCTACGCAACATCTACTCGGGCAGTGAGGGCATAGGCCTGCACCACAACACGATAACAGACAATGCTCTGGAGCGTCTGCTTTTGTGGGAGAACCTCGAGGCACTTACGCTATCGTACAACTACTTCGAGGGTCCGCTCCCCGACTTCAAGGTTGGCGAGAAGGGCGTGCGAGCATACGAGGCCGAGGACTTCGTGGAGCGTGGCGACACGCTCAACTGGGCGGTGGAGAACAAGCTACCCCGCGTGCTTCCTAACATGCGCAGCCTGCGCCTAAACCTCAACTTCCTCAGTGGCGACCTGCCCGAGTGGCTGCTCTACCACCCACGCCTCATGGAGTGGAGTGCCGAGAACCTCATCTACATTCAGCAGGAGGGCGGCATCGATAGCAATGGCGACAATGTAGGCTTCTCGAACGAGCCCACATCGCGCGAGTACTACTTCCAGGCATACCCCCTTATGCGTGGCAGATATGAGTTTAACGACGAAATAGTGGAGTAACATGAGACGATACATTACGATATTTGCAGCGGCAGTGCTCGCTGTGGGCTGCACCAACGAGAATACCTCTATTCCAACACCCGACACCACCCCTACCGTTGTTGTTCCCGAGGGTGCTACGGCGGGCGAGGTAATCATAAAATTTGCTCCCGAGATGGAGGCCATCCTCGACCAGACGATGACACGCTCGGGTGGCGAGGCTACACGCTCGGGCATTCCTTCTACGGATGAGGTCTTAGATATTCTTGGGGCATACTCCTTCGAGCGCGTGTTCCCCATTGATAGTTCAAACGAGTCACGCACACGCGAGGCGGGGCTACACCTCTGGTATATCGTGCGCTTCGACGAGGGCGAAGACCTTCAGCAGGCCTTCGAGCGCCTCTCGCAGTTGGGCGAGGTCGATAAGTTGCAGTGCAACCGCCCCATCGCGCGAGCATACAACCCCAACGCTAACCCCATCTTCGTAAGTTGTGCCGAGGCCGACAGCCGCGCTACGACACGCGCCACAGCATGGCCCTTCAACGACCCCGAAATCTACCGCCAGTGGTGCTACATCAACGATGGCACTGCGCCCTTTGCAAGTGAGCGTGCGGGTGTTATTGCGGGTGCTGATGCGGGATGTTCCGAGGCGTGGGAGCTCTGTACAGGCGACGAGGATATCATCGTTGCGGTGATGGACGAGGCGGTGATGTGGAGCCACCCCGACCTTAAGGACAACATCTGGGTGAACGAGGGTGAGGAGCTCTACGCGGGTAAGGATGCCGATGGCAATGGCTATATCGACGACCGCTACGGCTACAACTTCGTGCGCAACACGGGCATCACATCGTGGACATCGAACGGCAGCACGGGTCACGGAACACACGTTGCGGGCACCATAGCCGCGGTAAACGACAATGGCATAGGCGTTGCGGGCATCGCAGGTGGCGGCAAGGGCAAGCGTGGCGTCAAGATTATGACCATACAGCTCTTCGACGGCATGAACTCCTGCTCGTTGGCCATGGAGGCGCGCGCGATGAAGTATGCGGCGGATAATGGCGCAGTAATCCTGCAGTGCTCATGGGGCTACCACTCATCGAAGTCGAACATGATTATGGGCTACATACCTGGCCCTGCGACCGAGGAGGAGTGGGCAGCACTCTACCCCTTGGAGAAGGAGGCCTTGGACTACTTTATAAACTATGCGGGCTCACCAAATGGAGTAATTGAGGGTGGTCTTGCCATCTTCGCATCGGGCAACGAGTATGCGGCGCAGTCATCATTCCCCGCGGCCTACTCCAAGTGCATCTCTGTGGCGGCCATAGCGGCGGACTACACACCCGCATCCTACTCCAACTACGGCAGCGAGGTGTTGCTCTCTGCCCCAGGTGGCGACCTCGAGTACTACGGCACACCAGGTGCGGATGACGACATCTACGACGAGAACGGCACACTCAAGGAGCAGGGCGCGATATACTCAACGCTTGTCATTGATGGCGTGGCGGGATATGGCTACTACGAGGGTACCTCTATGGCATGCCCCCATGTTTCGGGCATCGCGGCACTCGGCCTCGCATACGCCAAGCAGCAGCACCGCCACTTCACAAGCGAGGAGTTCCGCGAGTTGATGTACTCGTCGGCGCGCGACATAGATAGTTACTTCGTGGGCGAGAAGCTCTATTACATGCACCACACATCGGCGGGTGCTACGCCCATAAAGATGAACCTCGCGGACTACCGCGGCAAGATGGGTCGTCTGGCTGATGCGGGTGCCCTTTTGAAGGCTATTGATGGCAGTGGCCGCGACATGCGCCTACCCAACATCTGTCTCGCACCCAATACGACAACCACTCTCAACCTCGCCGACTACATCACGGAGAAGGCAGCAAGCGCAGAGGTTGTGAACGAGGCTATAGCAACGGTGACGCTTGAGGGTAACACACTCACCATCAGCGCAAAGAGCGAGGGTCAGACATCGTTGACCATCACTGCAGAGAATGGCACGAAGCACTACGCCACAATCACCGTGCGCGCGGGTGCTGATAATGGCTGGTTGTAGAATGAACATGTGGCGATATATAGCGATAGCGTTAATGTTTGTAGCCGTTGAGGCGGGGGCGCAGGAGCGCAGGGTGCTCTCGCGTGCCGAACTCGATGCGCTGGTAAACCCCACCATCTCGGAGGTTGCACAAGGCGCCATCGTTGCCGAGCCCACGACACGCAACATGGGCGAGGTGGCAGACTCGGCAACGATAAATGCCGACTTCACGCTACGCAACACTACTTCGGAGGCGATAGAGGTCACCGCGATACGCTCGTCGTGCAGTTGCCTGAAGGTGGTAACGCCCATCGCGCGCATAGAGGCAGCGGAGAGCGTGACACTGCGTGCGGAGTTCAACCCCGCGGGGCGCAACGGAGGGTTTTCGATTCCGATACTCCTGTACACCACGCTCGATGGCGCTCACCCCACAGCACGCCTTGTGGTTGAGGGCTGCGTAATAGCATCGGATGAGTGGTCGCACCTACCCAAAAGCATGGGCTCGCTACGCCTGAGTCGCAAGAGCGTAACCTTCGACCGCGACACCCGTACCGAGCGCATAAGGGTAGCAAACATAGGCGACACGCCGCTACGCATAAGCGCGACATCGACAATCGAGGGTATTGCGCTACGCACAGAGCCCGAGGTGCTACAACCCAACGATGAGGGCGACATCATTATAACATACGCCCCGAGTGCCGAGCCCAAGCACAACATAGAGAGTGCGATAATAGTTGAGGGATGCGGTACAGCACGCCCCACGGAGCGAATGATAAAGATAACAATAAAGCGATAAGATATGAGACTTATTAAGAGACTGGTTGCGGCGCTCGCGGTAGTGGCAGCAACGCTAATGGCGGGATGCGAGAAGCCCGCGCCAATACCCACCGAGGAGCACATCCCCGTGACGTATGACGAGATATATGACTGCTGGCAGATGACCATGTGGCAGGGAAGGCCGCTTGCGGAGGATACCTATCTATATATAGAGTTCAACGGCGACACCCGCACCTATGTCATGTGGGACAACATCAACTCGATGTATGCCGTAAAGAGCACGGGCACCTTCACCATCACCGAGGAGGATGGCCGCTACACGCTCTCGGGAACTTACGACTATGGCAAGGGAGACTGGAGCCAGGAGTACTACGTCGAGTTGCTTGACAAGAGCAACATATTGCAGTGGCGAGCCAAGGAGGCTAACGAGGTCTACGACTTCCAGCGCATGGGATACATACCTGATCTAAATTAACTATAACAATAGAACACTACTATGAAAATTAGAAACTTTGCAGTTGCCCTTGTGGCGGCTGTGGTCGCACTCGCAGGATGGAGTTGCGACAAGGAGCCCGCAGGCACTCCCGTCGAGAAGCCAACAATCGGCATCATGGAGCCCGAGTTCAACGCCGAGACCATGGAGGTGAGCGTGATGATTGCCCCCTCGACCGACGCAGAGGCGTGGTACTGGATGGTTAAGGGCGGCCTCGACACCGATGATGCCATGATGACCAAGGAAGAGGGCGCGGCAGCCAAGGAGATTAAGTTTACGGCCCAGTATGGCGTAGAGTACACAATCACCGCCTATGCCGAGAACAAGGCAGGCAAGAGCGACATCGCCCAGAAGAAGTTCTGCGCAATGCCCGAGGGCGAGGTGACACTCACCATTGGCGAGATTACACTTAACGAGGAGACGGCTATGGCAGAGGCCACTATCTACCCATCGAAGGCTACCGAGGTGTGGTACTGGCAGAGCTATGCTACGGATGAGAGCAACGAGACCCTGGACTGGAATGTCGAGGAGGGTAACGCCGAGAAGGTCATCTCATTCCCCTATGTCTGGGGCAAGACCATCGAGCTTCGCGCCTTTGCCGAGTGCGGTGGCATCGTAAGCGACTTCGTTACTGCACAGTGCTTCTTCGAGCTTGCAGTGCCCACAATCACCGTATCGAAGGCACACTTCGACGAGGCGGCGATGACCGTGAGCTTCGATGTTACACCCTCGGAGGATACCCACCACTGGTACTACGGCATCAAGGGCGGCGAGCAGACAACAATCGAGGGCAACGAGGCAAAGAGCGTATCGTTCAAGGTGGAGTACGACAAGGAGTATGAGTTTATCTTCCGCGCCGAGAACGCACTCAACGAGGGCGAGTCAAAAATTTCCACATTCTGCGTTATCTCTCCCGTGGCAGACATCGCAATCGAAAACCTTACAGCCTACACTCTCGATGCTGTGGTGACAAAGAAGGCGCACTGCGTGCGCTATGTGGCGGGCATCGTGCACACCTCGGCATACGACCGCAACACCTTCATCGAGCAGGCACAGGCATCGCTAAACCCCGACCCCAGCTACCCATTCGCCATCTTCAACTCTGCAACCGAGAGCCGCACATTCTCGGAGCAGGACCTCGTGCGTAACTCACGCACCGATAGCAACGAGAACGCGGGTATCATCCTCCTGCCCAAGACTTCGTACACCATCGCAGTATATGGTGAGGACAGCAAGGGCAACTACACCGTGACTACCAAGGAGGTTGTAATCCCCGAGGCGGTGATTAACGGCACAACCGCAATCAGCGTGGAGGTATCAGATATTGACCTTATGTCAGCAAAGGCTACCGTGACAACTGAGCCAGGCGCGAAGGTGCTTACAGGCTACATCGACCCCGCAGTGGCAAAGGCCGACACCGAGAACCCCTTCGACTTCGAGGGTAAGACCGAGGCCGAGATTAAGGCATACATAGCAAGCGCCGTGAAGGGTGTGCCCCGCATCTACACAGAGGCGTTCACCTACACCTTGAGCAACCTCCTGGCTATCGACACCGACTATGTGGCATACGCCGTGGCTATCAAGGATGGTAAGGTTGGCGAGGTGGCATACACCACATTCCACACCCTCCGCCCATCGCTCACAGGCGTGGCGAAGATTACCGCAGCAGAGATTGAGCCACAGACATCGCACGACAAGCTCACCGTGAAGCTCACCGCCGATGCCAACGCAACAAAGGTGCGCCTATATGCAGCTCCTGCATCCGACCACGCGGCATACGCCGACAACCTCGAGTATATCATGGATGCGGACAACTATCAGAACTACCGCGAGGAGTATACGATTGCAAACGGCGTGGCTACATGCGTTGTCAACATCTACCACCCCGCAACAAACTACTACCTCTACGCCTCGGCAGTAGATGCTAATGGTCGCGCTGGCGAGATGGTATGCGTTGCTACGCTCGCAGGCCTCGACACGGAGTATGTCACAACAATCGAGGAGGTGGACTACACAGGTGGTGTGGATTATAGCGGCACAGGCGAGGCAACACTCACAGGTGAGGTTCTCGAGATTGTGGACAATGGTGGCGACCTCCGCGTGCACATCGCCCTCACCGCTACCGACTTCAGCGACAATGTCTACAAGGCGTGGTACATACGCTTCAACGGCACAATCAGCGAAATCGAGGCGCAGATTAAGGGTGCCTTCATGGAGTATGTATCGTCTGGCATCGAGTTGATTATCGGCTCGAAGAAGCAGGCACGCGAGGACTTCGTGACCAAGTATGTGGATGGTGGCAGCGACTGGAATCCTACGCTCGAGGCGCTCCAGACATACGACAGCACATATGGTGGCGACATCATCGTGTTGGTTATCGTCGATAATGAGGGCAAGGTTCGCATCGACAGCTATTGCTACTACGACAACGGCCTCAAGATTGTGGAGTACTAACCTGCGGTCTTGCGACAAAGGAGGGGTTGTTCCAAAGCGGAGCAACCCCTTATTTATTGCGGTTATGGTCAATAGAGAGAGTGTGTACGAATGGTCGTTAGCGCCATAACTAATTTGTCACCGAGGGTTGTTAGCACCTCACCCTAATTTGTTGTCAGAAGCCGTGAGATGTGGTGCTATCACAACAACGACCATACTTGCCTGCACTACCCTAATTTGTTGTCAGAGTGGTGCATATGTGACGCTGACATGAAAAAAGCTCGGATGGGTAGTACTAAAGCGTACGTCCCATTCGAGCTTATGATTGAAGCGTCGCAGATGCGCCGCTATCACAACAAATTAAAAGTAGAAGCCAGCGGTTAGGAGGGCATAATGATAGTTCGAGAGGGGGTTGTAGGTGTAACCAAGACTCACGGGGAAGGATACATTGCCCTTGGTGAACTCACGGCTGAGGGTGAGCGAGAGGTTGGTCACATTGAAACCCTTGGCGGGGTTGTCCCAGTCGTACTCGTTGCCTACGCGTGTGGGGCACCAGAAGGGGCCAGTCCAGGGTGAGGCACCCGCGATAATCTCCATGTCGAAGAGGTCGCCGAAGGGCTGGGTGTATGCTATCTCGAAGTATGACGAGAAGGCACGGCGCTCAGTGCCATCGGCCTTAAGGATGAAGTCGTTAGGGTGGAGGAAGGTTGTTGCCCAGTGCAGACGCAAGCGGTCGAAGAAGGTGTAGTCGATGGTCGCGGTGAGGTTGTGCGACGACTTATCGAAGAAGGGGGCGTTGAACTCCTGACCCACGCCACAGAAGACATCGTAGATGGTAATCTCGAGGCCCTCGTGCTGGAAGCCGAGGAACATATCGAACTCCTTGTAGTCGCTAAAGAGCGAGGCGTTACCCCACAAGCGCACATAGAACTTGCCGTAGCCGAGCGTGAGGGCGGGCTGGAATGAGGGGTCTACCATGGTGCGGTTACCGCCGCGGTATGACTGGTCGAAACCACGCCACATATAGTTTGATGCGAGGTCGAAGGCTGCCTCCCACCAGAATGACCACTCGTCATCCTCCTCGAGGCTATCTGCTGCGGTGAGCTCTGCGGGAGCATAGGTTGCATCGTTTGAAGTAGGTTCCACTGCCATAGCCTGAAAGGCAATCATTGTAGAGGCAAGGAAGAGTAAAAGCTTTCTTGTCATTGTCTTAAAAGTTATGTTTAGGATTAGAAAATGTCTATTTCTGCTGCTTGCGGGCGTGGTGGCGGCGCTTGAGCATCTTCTGCTGCTTGCGGTAGGCATCAACCTTGCGCCATACGACCCATACCACGATGACCACAAACGAGAGGATGATAAAGCCAAGCATCCAGGGCGAGAGGTTGTCACCCTTGACACGCGACCACATCTCAAGCATCTTCTCGGTCTGCTCGCCACTGTCGTGCATCATGGCACAGCGGTCGATGACCGACTGATCGGGATACAAGATGGGGTCTACATACACGCAGTCGGCGTGCACCATATAGCCGTTGCCCATGTCAAAGGTGAGGGGGTTGCCCTCGGCATCCTTGAAGAAGTAGCTCAGATCGACGCCATCCTCCACAAGAAGAGCATCACGCTCCGCCTGAAGTGCCAATATCTCGGCCTCATCCTCCGTCTCGTCCATAGCGCAAAGCAGTGGGTCCATAGCGCGAAGCACCTCCTCGGTGGCAACAACGCTGACATAGCCCGTAGCATCCATGTTACGCACAGCATTCTCAGGCATACACATATAGTTGATGAAGTAGCGCGCGGCACGGGGGTTCTTGGCATACTTGGGGATGACCCAGCCGTCAAACCACACAACGCTACCCTCCTCGGGAACGACATAGTCGAGGCTTACGCCAACCTCGGCAGCCTCCTCGATAGCCCACACAGCATCGCCACTCCACATGAGGTTTATCCACGCCTTGTTCTGCGTCATCATCTCCTTACCGAAGTCGGCCTCCCAGCCCGCAACGAGGCGCTTCATGCGCTTGAGGTACTCCTCGACATGGGCGATAGACTCATCCGATGCGTCGTACATAAGGCCCTCGATGGTGGGTACGGTAGCCTCACCCTTCGCGTAGTCGTAGAGGCCACGCTCCATGGCCGCAGCATCGTTCAGAGGCAGAGTCTCATCCTCGGCCAGCACACCCGCCTCGCGCAACTCTACCGTAAGGGCGTAGACAAGCATTGGCGAGTAGACATCGCGGAAGGCATCCTTAACCAAAATTTTACCCTCGAGGCGCTCGTCGAACATCAAGTCCCACGATGAGGCCTCCTCCGTAGTGACATTCTCGGTGTTGAAGAGTATGCCCGTAGTGCCCCACATATAGCCCACCGAGTAGTCGTTGGCATTGAGTTCGGGCTCGGGGGTGATGATATGGTCGAACTGATTGCGGATGTAGGGCGACACACAACCGAGGTAGTTCTCCGTAGCGGTGCGCTCCAAGTCCGCGATAAACGCCTCATTGACAATGGGTTGCAAGAGGTTGTGGCGCATCATACGCTCGATGATGTACTCCGACGGACAGACAACATCAAAGTCTGCCTCGCCCTTCTCAATTTTTGCGAGCATCACCTCGTTGATGTCGAAGGTCTGGTAGACAATCTCCACCTCGCAGCCCGTCTGCTCACAGTACCACTCCTCGAACTCGTCCAAGAGTTCCTCGTCGATGTAGTCACCCCAGTTGTAGACCTTGAGGACCTCCTCGCGGCTGGGCTCGCCACATGCGGTAGCGAGGATGCCGAAGCACACGACCACGGCAACAAGACGCATTACATAGTTATATAAAATCTTCATCGGCGCGAATAGTTTTTAATCTGTTTAGCCTGCTCCTCAGCACGCTTCGCCTGGCGGTGAGCACGGTAGTTGACAACGACCAAGAGCAACAACACTACGACCAAAATGATGGTCGACAAGGCGCGCAACTCGGGCGTGAGACCTCCCTTGCGGGCATCGGCATAGATGAACGTAGAGAGCGTCTCCAGTCCGTCCGTACCGTTGGTGAAGATTGTCACGGCGAAGTCGTCAATCGAGAGCGTGAAGGCGAGGATGAAGCCTGAAATCATGCCTGGGCGTATCTCGGGGATGATGACACGGCGCATGGCCTGCATGGGCGTAGCACCGAGGTCGAGGGCGGCCTCATAGATGTTGGGATTCATCTGCGTGAGGCGTGGCATGACGCTCAACACAACATAGGGTGTGCAGAAGGCGATGTGTGCCAATATCACCGTGGCGTAGCCCTGCGTGATGCCCATCGACACGAAGAGCAAGAAGAGCGAGATACCAGTGATGATATCGGGGTTCAAAATCGGAATGTTGTTCACAAAGTTGATGGCACGGCGCTTGCGGTAGCGCAGGTCATTGATGCCGATGGCAGCGACAGTACCCAACAGCGTAGAGACCGTAGCGGCGACAAGGGCGATAAGGAAGGTGTTCTTGATGGCGTCGATAAGGCGCGCGCTGACACCGCCCGAGAAGAGCGAGGTGTACAAATCGGCCGAGAAGCCTGTCCAGTTGCCCAAGACCTTAGAGTCTGTGAACGAGAAGATTGCGATGATGATGATGGGTGCGTAGAGCATCACCAACAACAACACAATATATGAATTAGATAAAAACTTCTTCATGCTAAATGAGTCCCTCGTTTGAGCCATTCTCGTCCGAAGAATCCGAGAAGAGCGTGGTTAAACCGATAATAACAAGCATGATGAACGACAACGCCGCGCCATAGTGCCACATACCATTGTTGATGTTCTCCTGGATGGTGGTACCGAAGAGCTTGATGTTGTTCATGGTGAGCAACTCCGCGATGGCGAAGGTTGAGATTGTGGGCATGAAGACCATCATAACACCGCTGGCGATACCTGGCGTCGAGAGCGGGAAGATGACCTTCGTGAAGACCTGACGCGGTGTGGCACCGAGGTCCTCGGCAGCCTCAATCAACGAGTGGTCCATCTTCTGCAACACGTTGTAGATGGGGTAAATCATGAAGGGCAGGAAGTTGTAGACCATGCCGAAGATGAGCGCACCCTCACCCAACGGGAGTGTCAGGAAGTCGAACAATGCCACCGTAGCAAGCGTGCGCACAAGCACATTAATCCACATCGGAAGGATGAACAGCATGACGATGATGCGCGACGACGAGGCCTTCATCTTCGAGAGGATGTAGGCGGCGGGATAGCCCAGAAAGATACATATAAGCGTGGTAATCAGCGCAATACCTATCGAGTAGATAAACGTATTGATGGCCTCGCGCTGGTGCACGAACTTATCGAAGTTGGCAAACGTGAAGCCACCCTCCTCGCCCTGAAAGGCGTAGACCATAATCAGGACAAGCGGAGCAACGACAAACACCGCCAAGAAGAGCACATACGGCAGACTCCAACTGCGGCGGCGCGAGAAGAACTTAACTAACTTACCCATAGCGCACTTCGGTTAGGCGTTCTTGGTGTTGAGCGCTGTGACCTTGAGGGCCTGAGGGCGAATCTTGATACCCACCTCGTCGAGGTCCTCCCACACATCGCGCGTGTCGACATAGACAACATCGTCATCCTCGGTGCGCAGCGTGATGTGATAGCGGTCGCCCTTGTAGAGGATGAAGCGGATGGTGCCCCACGAAGTACCGTCATCGGGGTCGTCGGTGAGTTCCACATCCGAGAAGCCGAAGGCTACATCCACCTCCGAGCCACTCTCGATGCCCTCAACGGCCTCACACTCGAAGGTCTCGCCAAGAATCTCGACATGCGTAGCGTCGATGAGCTTACCCACGACATGGTTCTCGGTGCGCTCCTTGCGCATGACATGGATGTCGTTAGGCTTAATCATCATGCCCACCTCGCTGCCAGGCTCGAAGCAGTTATAGTCCTGAATCTGAATCTCATAGCCATCGGGCGTCTCAACGAACATCTCGTAGTGCACACCCTTGAAGATGCACGAGCGCACGGTGCCCTGGAACATTGCGGCCTCGGCATTGCGGATGATGTAGACATCCTCGGGGCGCACGACAACATCGACGGGGGTATTCTCGCCGAAGCCCTTGTCAATACACTCGAACTCCTTGCCCATGAACTCCACCAAGCCGTCGCGTATCATCGTAGCGTTGAGGATGTTACTCTCGCCAATGAAGTCGGCAACAAAGGCGTTGCATGGCTCGTTGTATATGTCGGTAGGAGTGCCCACCTGCTGGATGACACCCTCGTTCATAACCACGATTGTATCCGAGAGCGTCAGGGCCTCCTCCTGGTCGTGCGTTACATAGACGAAGGTGATGCCCAGTGTGCGGTGCATCTCCTTGAGCTCCATCTGCATATCCTTACGCATCTTGAGGTCGAGGGCTGCGAGGGGCTCGTCCAGAAGCAACACCTTGGGGCGGTTGACAATGGCACGCGCAATGGCCACGCGCTGCTGCTGACCTCCCGAGAGCGAGTTCACATCGCGGTGCTCGTAGTCGGTCATGCCCACCATCTTGAGGGCACGCTTCACGCGCTGCTCAATCTCCTTCTTATCTACCTTCTTGAGGTTCAGGCCGAAGGCGATATTGTCGTAGACATTGTAATTTGGGAATAGTGCATAGCGCTGGAACACGGTGTTGACGGGTCGCTCGTGGGGAGGGATAGTTGTCATATCCTTGCCATCGAGGATTATCTTGCCGCTTGATGCGCTATTGAAACCGGCGATAAGGCGCAAGAGTGTAGTCTTTCCGCAGCCTGAGGGTCCGAGTATGGTTAGGAACTCGCCCTGCTTCACCTTCAAACTAACATCGTTGAGCACCACCTTGTCGGGGAACGATTTTGTGATGTTCTGAATTTCGATGATGTGGTTCGATTTCGTCATTTCAAATAAGTGTGTTAACATTTAATAACCATTGTGTTACGCCCCTATTTTGGGTTGGGCCTCCATGCGAGCCCGCCCCTTTATGGCGCACACCCCATACACACAAGTGCGTATTCGGGACAAATATACGAAAAAAAACGCAGAACGAAGCACTATATAGAACTATTTTTTGGCGAGATATAACTTTAGTTATAGTCCAAGCAGAGAAACAAGCGGGAACACAGGTGCGGCTTATCACATCCATTAACATTCATTAACACTTGTAACACATCCACGCCCCCTGTTAATGTGTTAATGTGTTAATGTGTTAATAAATTCCGAAGAGCGCGGAGAAGCGCCCGAAGCTCGACAACCCAATCTATTGTCAAAGTGGTGTAGGTGGGGCGCTATCATAAGAAAACAACGCCTATCTACACCCTCATTTATATTCTTTTTGCGAGGTGTAGTAGCGACCGCATAGATGGCTGTGGCTGCGCATCATACTATGTGCTATATTACATCGTGTAATAGACATAGCATATTAATACTCACTATGTTTACTGACGGCATACTACGCTGATAATAGTGAGTAATAGGGGCAATACGGGGACAAGACTATACCAACCCCTATTGACCCATATATACTAATATGGTTATTTATATAGCCATTTAGATGGTAGTATAGATAGTCATAGTAATGGCTATATACTCTGATGTTGTTGCCGTGTGCCGATGTTCTGTCTGCTCGCGGAGGGGTACGCTCGGAGTAACACATTAACACATTAACAAGGGGTGGGGATGTGTTAATGGATGTTACTGGGTGTGATTGCGCCCAAGTTAGTAACGCATTAACACATTCACACATTCACACATTAACAGGGGGTTGGGGTAGTGTTAATAGTGTTAATAGGTGTTAATGGGTGTTACTGGTAATGATGCCGCGTGTTGTCAACTTGTTAGCGGAAGTAGATTACGGCTTAACGCAACAAAAAAAAGAGTTGTACCATTTCTAAAATGATACAACCCTAACCTTTCCTGGTAGCACTTGACTACTTCTTCTTATCGTAGCGCTTTGCGTAACGGCTCATAAACTTATCCACACGACCAGCGGTGTCTACCAACTTCATCTTACCTGTGTAGAATGGGTGAGATGTGTTAGAGATTTCCATCTTATACACGGGATAGGTTT
>JAZRJJ010000005.1:0-24112 GCA_045645705.1 Alistipes sp.
GGCTTTGTGAAGTACTGACGACGACGAAGCTCCTTCAAAACGCCTGTACGCTCATACTTTCTCTTAAACTTCTTGAGGGCGCGCTCGATGTTCTCTCCCTCCTTAACGGGCATGATAATCATAATCTTATTCTTTTTTTTAGTTATACTCTGTTTTGTTTGGACAACTATGAGGCTTGTCCGCTCCCTTGAGTTGTTAAGGCCACCCGTGCCTCGCATGCTTAATGGTCTGCCAACCGCTTGATGTTGCCTCCGATTGCCTTGCAACCTCGGGCTATTAATTCAGGTATCTACTCGGTGGTTGCTCCCCGAAGCATACTACTCCTGCGGGATACTAAAGTCGAGATAGGGTGCAATACGTGCTGCCTCCTCCGCTGAAAATATGTCATCTTCAATCATCTCTTCTAAGTTACTCCAACCTCCTTTCAATTCTCTGTTGTTAATAATATGCCTGAGCATTCGGTTCGAAATATAGGGATGAACCTCCAACTCTTTTGGGCGTGCAAAGTTAATATTAATTTTTTTAATTTTAGCACTATCGCAGTAAATTTGTGGTAAAATTCTTTGAAAATTCTCCTCCGCAACCACTTTTAGCTCCAAAATCTGGCTAACTGAGTGGTATCCACCCAGCAATTCACGATAAAAGAGTATGTGCGATGCGCTCTTTGCACCTATGCCCGCGACCTTGCACAGCGTTACGGAGTCGGCGCTATTTAAGTCTATGGGGAACTTTGTGCGCTCCTTGTGGTAGTGGGTGAGGGGCGTGTTGAGGGTGTCGCGCGCGGGAAAGATTATGTAGGGTCGTAGGTGTGCTGCCATCGCGGAGTCAACGGCATAGCACTCCTCAAACTCCTCAATCGAGCGGTAGCCGCCAATCATATCGCGGTACTTTATCACAAGCTCCGCCTGACGTCGCGTGAAGCCTATGTCACGCAGATAGTCCGTGCCCACGGTGTCGAGCGAGAAGGGTGTTACTTCGATTGTAGTTCTTGCCGCCTCGTTAGTCTCGCTCTCAAACTCCCTGGGTTGGAACTGGTACTCCTTACCTATAATAATATATGGCTCAATAAGGAAGTATAGCGAGTCGGTCATGTTGTAGCACAAGGCGAGGTCCTCCTTCACGCGATATACCTTGCCCGCCTCACGCCAGCGTATGATGCCCACGGCGATGTCGCGGGGTAGACCCGCCTCCACGAGTGTGCGGTAATCTGCGGTGTTGGGGTCGAAGGGTTTTAGGCTTACCGAGTCGGTAGCCTCTATCTGCTCTTTGATAGTTCTTGTTTCGGGGTCGGAGTATCTGTCATGTGGGCGTGCCACCATCATCACAACGATGATAGCCATCACAAGCGGAAGGAGTAGCAACACTCCGCGAATATGTTGTTTCGCGCGCTCCTGCATACCTACCACTCTGCGGTGTCGCTGAGCCACAACTTACGGTAGCGACGCGAGGGTGACTCTATAAACTCGCCGAGGCCATACTCTGCCCAGCGCTCCGTTACGAGGGCGATGGTCTCGGGTGACGATGTCACAACATTAGGGAAGCGCTTGGGGTTGTTGCCATAGCCTGGGCGCTTTGAGCGGGCATCTACGATCATCGTGCCCTTGTCGAAGCGTATGTCGCGCTTGGGATCGCAGTTCGCTGCCGCAATCCACAACAGGTCGCTTGGGGTCATATATCCCGCTGCGCCATAGTCAAACACGGCTACATACTTCGCATCATGCCAGTTGTTGGCATTGAGGAACTCCTCTACATCGATATGCTCGCGCCACTCGCGCTCGGCGTATACTATCAGGAGACCCAACTCCTCCACAAACGCGGTGTCAAAGAGTGCCACACCTCCCGCTGGCTTCATAGTTGCGGGAACTGATATCTTTGTAGCGTTCTGAGACATATCCACATTCGTAAGGTCTATGGCGAGTTTCGAACCGTAGCCCATGGTGGGTGTCGTGTGGTCGAGGACATCGAGTATGCCCTCCGAGAATATAAGGTCGCGCTCGAAGTCTATGCTACGCAAGCGCTTGAATACCTCATGCCTATCGCGTATGTCGCACTCCTCGGGAGCGATGACCATATACTTGTTGAACATCATCTGTCCTGCGCCCCATAGTCCCTGTGCCACCTTCGAGGGCTGACCCTCGTAGCGCTTGGCCATCGATACCAGCGCGAGGTTGTGTGCCGTGCCCTCCATAGGCATATAGAGGTCGCGCACCTCGGGCTGCATAACAAGGCGAATGGGGGCGAGGAATATCTTCTCCGTAGCCTTTGCGATGTAGGCATCCTCCATAGGTGGAATGCCGACGATGGTAGCGGGGTAGACAGCATCGCGGCGTGATGTTATAGCCTCGATGTGGAAGCGGGGGTATAGGTCTGTGAGCGAGTAGAAACCCGTGTGGTCGCCAAAGGGTCCCTCCACGGTTAGTGGCTCTGCGGTGTCTACATAACCCTCGAGCACAAAGTCGCAGTCTGCGGGCACCCAGATGTCATTCGTCAAGCACTTAACCATCTTGACGGGCTTCTGGCGTAGCATACCCGCAAGCAGCATCTCGTCCATATTGTCGGGCATGGGAGCGGTCGCCGAGTAGGTGTATACGGGGTCGCCACCAATAGCCACACTCACGGGCATGCGCTTGCCGAGGCGCTTGTAGCCGTCGTAGTGGCGTGCACCCGTCTTGTGACGGTGCCAGTGCATACCCGTCGTGCGCTTGTCGAATATCTGCATGCGGTACATACCCATGTTGGGCGTGCCCGTCTCGGGGTCTTTGGTGCAAACCATGGGGAAGGTGACAAAGGGGCCACCATCCGCGGGCCACGATGTGAGTATGGGGAGCTTTGCGAGGTCTACCTCTTCACCACGCCATACCACCTCCTGACACTCGCCGCGCGAGTTGCTCTTGCGTGGAAACCACTTAGCCACATCGTTGAGCAGGGGCAGCATGCGCAACTTATCCATGAGCGTGTTCTTGGGTGTCATAACACCCTTCAACAGCTCATCTATGCGCTTCGATATGTCGCTTAAGTCCTCGACGCCGAGAGCCATCGCCATGCGCTTATCCGAGCCCATCATGTTCATGAGCACAGGGTACTCCGTGCCCGTATTCTCGAAGAGGAGTGCCTTGCCGCCACCCTCGCTCTTCGATATGCGGTCGGTGATTTCGGTAATCTCGAAGCGCGTGTCAACCTTTGTGGTGATGCGCTTAAGCTCCCCCGCCGCCTCAAGCTTTGCGATATACTCTCGTAGCCTCATAGTCTTGTGTTTAAGTGTGAGGTGCGTTATTTAAGTGCGAGGCGCAATACCTCGTCGTTGGTGTTCACGAAGTGGAAGGTGAGACCCTCGAGGTACTCAGCCTTAATCTCCTCAATATCCTTGCGGTTCTCCTCCGAGAGGATGAGCTCCTTGATGCCTGCGCGCTTTGCTGCGAGAATCTTCTCGCGGATGCCGCCTACGGCTGTAACGCGACCGCGGAGCGTAGTCTCGCCAGTCATCGCGATGCGCTCCTTGACCTCGCGGCCAGTATATGTCGAGGCGATAGATGTCACCATGGTGATACCTGCCGAGGGGCCATCCTTGGGTACTGCGCCCTCGGGAACGTGGATGTTGAGGTCCCACTCCTCGAACATCTTCTTGTCGATGCCGAGCTCTGCGTGGTGCGCCATAACCCACTCGTAGGCAATTGTAGCCGACTCCTTCATCACGTCGCCAAGGTTACCCGTAAGGTTAATCTTGCCCTTACCAGGCGTGAGGATAGACTCGATGTAGAGGATGTCGCCACCCACCTCGGTCCATGCAAGGCCTGTAACCACGCCGCGCATGCCTGCGATGTCGTAGCGGTCGTTACGGAACTTGGACTTGCCGAGCATAGCCTCAATCTGCTCCTTGCCTACGGTTGCGGTGTACTCCTCCTCGAAGGCTACAGCCTTGGCACGGTTACGCGCCATCTTTGCCACCATCTTGTCGAGCGTACGCACACCCGACTCACGAGTGTAGTCCTCGATAACCTGTACGATAGCCTCGTCGGTGATGTCGAACTGCTCCTCGGTGATGCCGTGTGCCTCGCGCTGCTTACGTACGAGGTGCTCGCGTGCAATCTGCACCTTATCTTCGAGGATGTAGCCAGGGATGTTAATCATCTCCATGCGGTCACGGAGTGCCGATGATATGTTGTTCACGTTGTTTGCCGTAGCGATAAAGAGCACCTTCGAAAGGTCATACTCCGTATCGAGGTAGTTATCGTGGAACGTGGTGTTCTGCTCGGGGTCGAGTACCTCCAGAAGGGCACTTGAGGGGTCGCCATGATTTGAGCGCGATACCTTGTCCACCTCGTCGAGGATGATTACAGGGTTCGAAGCGCCACAACGCTTGATTGTCTCGATGATACGACCAGGCATAGCACCGATATATGTGCGGCGGTGACCACGAATCTCCGACTCGTCGTGCAAGCCACCGAGCGAGATGCGACCAAACTTACGGCCAAGAGCCTCGGCTACAGACTTGCCGAGCGATGTCTTACCAACTCCTGGAGGGCCATAGAGGCAGAGGATGGGGGACTTGAGGTCGCCCTTGAGTTTGATTACTGCGAGGTGCTCCAACAAGCGCTCCTTGACCTCGTCAAGGCCGAAGTGGTCCTTGTCCAACTGCTCGCGCACAGCCTTAAGGTCGAGGCGGTCTTCGGTCATCTCGTTCCATGGAAGGTCGAGCATCAATTGCAGGTAGTTGAGCTGCACGGAGTACTCGGCGATAGAGGGGTTCAGGCGCTCGAGCTTTGCCAACTCCTTGTTAAAGAGTGCTGCCGTAGCCTCCGACCACTTCTTGTTCTTTGCCTCCTCGCGTAAGCGCTCGATGTCGGCATCTACGCTGTCACCCAACTCCTCCTGAATTACGCGCACTTGCTGCTGGAGGTAGTAGTCGCGCTGCTGCTTGTCGATATCCTGCTTCACGCGATTCTGGATGTCGTTCTTTATCTCTGCGAGCTGCTGCTCACGCACCAGAATCTCGAGCAGACGGCGTGCGCGCGCCAAGAGGCCTGGTGCCTCGAGCAAGTGCTGGCGGTCGTCATCCGTGAGGTCCATGTTTGTGCAGATGAAGTTAATCATCGCGCGGCTTGAGTCGAGGTTCTTGATTGCGAATGCCGCCTCCTTGGGCATCGCCGAAGAGATGTCTATAATGTTGAGTGTCACCTCCTTGATAGACTCAACGAGGGCTGTGAACTCCACATTCTTGGGCTCGGGTGTCGAGTCCTGAATGGGTGTCACATTAGCCTTGAAGTAGGGCTGTGTCATGGTGTACTCGCCCACCTCAATCTTATCGAGTCCCGCAAGGATTACCGTGAGGTTGCCGTTGGGCATGTCGAGGATTTTGAGGATGCGTGCCGATGTACCAATCTTGTGCATGTCGTCGGGCTGTGGGTCCTCAATCTCGCTATCCTGCTGCAATACAGCACCGAGTATGCCACCCTCGGCATCTACGGCGCGTACAAGTGCTATAGACTTTGGGCGACCTACGGTGATGGGTGTCACCGAGCCAGGGAATATTACCGAGCTGCGGAGTGTGAGGATGGGCAAGACCTCGGGTATCTTGACATCCTCAATCGTATCGTCACCACCCGAGATGATGGGGATGACCTGATGTTTGCCATCGAAGAGTTCGGGCGTTAGGCCCAACTCGTCAAATTCGTTCTTCTTGTTCTTCATATTTCGTTCTAATTTTCAAATCTTTATGTTGCTATCACCGTGCCAGTCAGACGCCGTGATGTATAGTTACGCATTATAACGCAACAAAAGTAGAATTTATTTCATAGAAATAATAGCCTTTATGGCGAATGTTTGTAACAATTTATTGACAATGTCGCCAAAACGAAAACGAGGTCACATCCCTGCGACCCCGTTTAACCACAATTTTTCGTAACGCTATATGTGTTTGTCGCCCGTTGCGAAGCGCACCTCCTCGATGTAACTCTTGATGTTCTGCTCATCGCTCATAGGGCAGATAAGCAACGCATCGGGGGTGTCGACGACGATGTAGTCCTTGAGACCATTCACCACTGCCACCTTCTCTTTTGGCAAGGAAATCAGTGTGTTACGGGTGTTATAGACGTAGACCTGCTGCTGGTCGTAGGCGTTGGCATAGCGGTCCTTGCGAAGGTTCTGATAGACCGAACCCCATGTGCCCACGTCGCTCCATCCGAAGTCGCCACCTATGACATAGACATTGTCGGCCATCTCCATGATGCCGTAGTCGATGCTTATGGGTCGACACTCCGAGAAGATATGCTTTATCGCCTCGCTCTCCTCGGCGGTGCCAAATTTATCGGCTGCCGCAGCAAAGAGCGCGTTGTGCTCGGGGAGGTGTTTGTCGAAGGCGTCGAGTATGTCGCGAAGCTTCCAGATGAAGATTCCCGAGTTCCACAAAAATTCGCCACACTCCAAAAATGCCTCTGCCATTTCGCGGTTGGGCTTCTCGGTAAAACACTTCACTTTGCAGATGTTGTTGTCGTTTGTTCGCTGTATGTAGCCGTAGCCCGTTTCGGGGCGCGTGGGGGTGATGCCTATGGTCATTAGCGCGCTCTTGTCGGTGATGAAGTCGAGCGCCTTACCCACGATAGACAAAAACTCGTTCTCGTTGAGTATCAGGTGGTCAGCGGGTGTTACTATCATCTCGGCATCGGGGTTTATCCGTTGCAGTGTGTATGCTGCGTAGGCGATGCAGGGTGCGGTGTTACGACCTATCGGCTCACATAGAATCTGCTCCTCCTTGAGTTCGGGGATATGCTCCATTACCAACTCCTTGTAGCGACTGTTTGTCACTACGATAAAGTTTTCTTTTGGAACAATATTGTTAAATCTTTCGTATGTGTGTCGTATGAATGATTTGCCCGTTCCGAGGATGTCCAAAAACTGCTTTGGACAGCTCTGTCGGCTCATCGGCCAGAAGCGTGTGCCTATGCCACCAGCCATAATCACGCAGTAACGATTGCTATTCATCGCAAAAAAAAGAGTTAATTTAGAGCGTTAAATTTTATAAATTTACACAAAGATAAAATTTTTTTGTATCTTTGCAAAATATTTGGGCTTGTTTTCTTCGGGTACAAGCCACATAAAAACAACAATGCAGATGAGTAACAATATGAAAATAAGGCTGTTTACCGTGCCAAATATGCTGACTTTGGCAAATCTTTTGGCCGGATGCGCCGCCATCGTCTTTGCGTTGCAGTACCACGCCTACGAGACTGCCTTCTGGCTTATCATCGCTGCGGCGGTATTTGACTTCCTCGATGGCTTCGCTGCGCGCCTCCTGAAGCAAACCTCGCCACTTGGTGTTCAGCTCGACTCGTTGGCTGACGATGTCACCTTTGGCTTTGCCCCTGCCGTTGTTATGTACGACCTTTACATCCACTCAACATCGTACTATGGTCTCAACCCCGAGGTTATGGGTTGGTTGAAGTGGGGCGTGCTCATCATCGCGGCATTCTCGGTGTTGCGCCTTGCGAAGTTTAATATTGACACCACGCAGAGCACAGAGTTCGAGGGCTTGCCCACGCCTGCTAACGCACTGATGCTTATGTCGTTAGCCGTGCTTGCCGAGGCGGGTAAGGTGGTGTTGTACCAGGAGGTAATTCTTGTTATCTCACTCGCCGCATCGCTCCTGCTCATAAGCCCCATCCGCATGTTTGCTCTCAAGTTCAAGAGCTTCGGCATTAAGGGTAACGAGTTGCGCTACGGCTTTATTGTTGCAGCTTTGGCACTTATTATTTTCGTGCCCGCATACTCGTTGCTTGCAATTATCGTTCTATATATTGCGCTCTCAACTTTAAGATGGTTGTTTGCGGGTAAGAGTCAGAAATAGTCAGTTTGTGTGATGAAGAATTTGCGGTGGATACTCTCGGCTGTGGCGATTGTGGTGGCAATGATGCTGCCCGAAGCGTCGTATGCACAGCTCGACGCTGCCGCAATGGCTCGTGCACAGCGCAATGGCGAGAATACCAATATCTACGGCACAGGTATCCCTGGCATGGAGGGCAATATGGATGGCATGGAGGGCGAAGAGGGTATGGAGCCCGCCGACTCTACCGACGTGAAGAAGAAGCGCGAGCGTAGACCTCTCGAGTCGTACTACTTCAACGACACGACGCGTGCTCTCTACAACTGGAAGTGGAATGTAGACCGCTACTATAACCGTGTGAACATCATGCCTCTTGACACAACGCTTGCCGATTGGCGCACCGACTATGTCTTCTACCGCAAGGGTGTGGGTGACATGGCTCTCGGTGGCCTTGGTCAATCTTCGCAGCCCATAAACTGGTTCGACCGCAGCCAGAGCCGCGACTTCACCTTCGCTCGTAGCTACGATGCCTACACCGCGCGTCTGGAGAATGTTCCCTTCTACAACGGCAAGAGCGCGCTTACGAATATGACCTACCTCGAGTCGGGCCAGAAGCGCTACCGTGAGGAGCACTTCGAGCTCGTACACTCGCAGAATATCAACCCCTCGACCTCGGCAAATGTAAGCTATAAGGCGCGTAGCACCATGGGTCGCTACGACTGGCAGCGCACCAAGAACCATGCCCTCTCGGTGGGTGTGGCGCATACGGGTAAGCGCTACTCGATTCATGCCGCCTATATGAACAATATGGTCGACACGCGCGAGAATGGTGGTGTTGTGGGCGAGTGGGCTATTGCCGATACGGTCTTCGAGATGCCTTCGGGTGTGCCCATGCGTCTTGCATCGTCCGAGGCACACAACAAATATCGCAACAACTCGGTCTTTGTCAAGCAGGCCTTTGCCATACCCTTGGAGCGCGTCACGGAGTATGACTTCTCTATCGCTGACCTCTCGGCTATATATGTAGGCCACCAGTTCGAGTACAACTCGTGGTCGAAGGTCTATACCGACAAGAAGGGCACCTACTCCAACGAGCGAGGTAACTACAACAAGGAGACTGGTGAGTGGGAGAGGGTGGATAACCTGGAGTATTACGAGGACTGGTTTATCAGCCCCGAGACTACGCGCGACTCAATTTCGGAGCGTCTTATATCTAATAAGATCTTCGTGCAGGTGCAGCCATGGGACCGCTATGGCGCAATTTCGACTATTGATGGAGGTGTCGGCTTCGACATCCATACATACTCATATCTCCGCTTGCAGGACTATGTGCGTGGCGATATGACCCGTGATAAACGCTCGTCGTGGTATATATATGGTGCGGCGAGTGGTATGATAAAGCGATATGCCGATTGGAGGGCCGATGCCAAGTATCACCCCTCGGGCTATCGTGGTGGAGACCTCTCTGCAGGTGGCGAAATCACCCTCAGGGCCTTCATCCGTGAACATCCCTTGATTCTTACCGGACGCTTCCGCTATGAGCGCCGTTCGCCAGGCTACTGGCACGAGAATCTATTCTCAAACCACTATGTGTGGTTTAACTCCTTCGATAAGGAGTCTGAAACTCGTTTCGAGGTTAACTTCTCCGTTCCCGATATCGCACTCGAAATCGGGGCATGGCAGGGTGTCATGACAAACATGATTTACTACGGCAACGACAGCCGTGTGGCACAAAACCCTGGCACTGTTAGTCTCACGAGTTTGTACGCTCGTAAGGACTTCCGCTTTGCGGGATTCCATCTCGATCACAGGGCATTGGTGCAAATCACGTCCGATGAACATGTGCTCCCCGTACCCACATTCAGCGCCTACCTCTCGTACTACTACGAGTTCTGGGTTGTGCGCGATGTGTTGCGTGTGCAGGTTGGCTTGGATGGTCGCTTCAATACGGCCTACTATGCTCCGAGCTACAACCCCGCACTCTCCGCCTTCTTCAATCAGCGCGAGGTAAAGATAGGCAACTATCCCTATCTCGACGCCTTTGTTTCGGCGAAGTGGAAGCGTATGCGTATCCTGCTGAAACTTCAGCACTTGAACCAGAATCTGTTTGGCAATGGTGAGTACTTCCAGGTTGCTCGCTATCCGCTGAACCCACGAATGTTCAAGTTGGGTATATCTTGGTCGTTCTACGACTAACGGCGCGTTTTACACCCGTATAAGCAGCCCACAAACTAATAACCAATGCTAAAAAAGTTTACGTTTGTGGTTCTTGTGGCCAACATGCTTGTGGCCTATGAATCAACAGTGGGACAGCCCCACAACAACACCGATGTCGTATATTGTGACGTTGAGAGTGTGGAGGCTGAAAACACTTCGGAGGCTCTCGCCGAGACGGTTGAGGAGCCATGTATTATCTCTCGTTTCGACTCTATCATGCGTGAGGTGGGCGAGGAGGAGGGCTTCGATTGGCGATTTATGAGCGCCATTGCTTACAGCGAGTCACGCTTTATCGAGGACCTCAAGTCGAGCCAGGGTGCTATGGGTATCATGCAGATACGCCCCGTTGTGGCACGACACTTTAATGTTCCAGTTGAGAGTATCAACGACACCGAGACCAATGTGCGTCTTGCGGGTATGTTGCTTTCGGAGTTGGATACCATGCTTCGTATCCCTAGCTCCACACCAGCCGAGGACCGCCTGAGCATCATTCTTGCGAGCTACAATGCAGGTATTGGCCATGTCTTGGATGCACGTCGTCTTGCTCGTAGCGAGGGTGCCAACCCCAACTCATGGGAGACCATCCGCCACTACCTCGACCTCAAGGCCGATCCCGCATACTATGAACTCGATATTGTTCAGAGTGGTCGCTTTACAGGTAGCCGCCAGACAGTCGGCTATGTCAACGAGGTTATGCGAAAGTATCGTCAGTACTGCGCGATAGCTTCGTAGAACGACCTTTAACATATTGGTGTATTCAGCAATGAATACACCTTTTTTTTGTTATGTAGCAACATATGTCGTCCATCTGTGGGATAGTTCCAAAATTTTCAGTATATTTGTAGCAATAAACACTCCCACAGAGTGTTATTATATAGAGCGAATATTTTAATTACTAAAACTATAACCATGAAACGATTGATTACTCTTGCCGTGGCTATTATGGCCATTGGCACAGCTACTGCCCAGCAGGACAAGGGTGGCATCACCCCCGAGATGATGCAGCAGATTCGCACTGGTCACACAGATAGCGCTGCTGAGCGTGCTGCACGCAACGCCATGGCGTTCAATTCGGTGTCGGAGCTCGCAACAAATGCCGACAACCTCGCAATGATTGACACCCACTTCTCACACCGCGTAAAGACCAAGGGCATCACCGACCAGCATCAGTCTGGCCGCTGCTGGATCTTCACAGGTCTCAACGTGTTGCGCGCAAAGATGATCAACGAGCAGAACCTCGCAGAGATGGAGTTTTCGCAGAACTACATCTTCTTCTACGACCAGCTCGAGAAGTGTAACCTCTTCCTTCAGGCTGTCATCGACACCAAGCACCTCCCCATGGAGGACCGTCAGGTGGAGTGGTTGTTCAAGAACCCATTGAACGATGGTGGTCAGTTCACAGGCGTGTCGAACCTCGTTATGAAGTATGGCGTTGTGCCCTCGGAGATTATGCCCGAGAACTACCAGTCTAACAACACTGGTCAGGTGGGTAACCTCCTCTCGCTTAAGCTCCGTGAGTTCGGCCTCAAGTTGCGTAACCAGAAGGACCGCCGCTCTACCGTAGCGCTCAAGACCGAGATGCTTACCGAGATTTACTCTATGCTTGTTCGCGCCTATGGCGTTCCTCCCACAGAGTTCGAGTGGACACGCCGCGACAAGGATGGCAATGTGGTAGATACAAAGACCTACACACCCCAGTCGTTCTATAAGGAGTACTTCGGCGACCTTGACCTTGAGGAGGACTTCGTGATGGTTATGAACGACCCCACACGCGAGTACTACAAGGTTTACGAGATTGAGTACGACCGCCATGTTTACGATGGTGACAACTGGGTATACCTGAACCTCCCCATCGACGAGGTTAAGGCTCTCGCTATCGAGTCTATCAAGGATAACACCGCTATGTACTTCTCTTGCGATGTAGGCAAGTTCTTGCTCTCGAAGAAGGGTACTCTCGATGTTAATAACTTCGACTATGCATCGCTTATGGGCGTAGAGTTCCCCATGAACAAGGAGGAGCGCGTACGCACCTTTGCAAGTGGCTCATCACACGCCATGACACTTATCGCTGTAGACCTCGACGAGGAGGGTAATGCCAAGAAGTGGATGGTAGAGAATAGCTGGGGTCCCCAGGCTGGCTGGAAGGGCAACCTTATCATGACTGACGAGTGGTTTGAGGAGTATATGTTCCGCGTTGTTGTGAACAAGAAGTACCTCCCCGCAGAGACCCTCAAGTTCATGGAGCAGAAGCCTATCATGCTTCCATCATGGGATCCTATGTTTGCTCCCGAGATGTAATATGGCCGAGGAGATAGAGCGTAAATATCTGGTTGTGGGCGAGTATAAACACCTCGCCCACAACTCTATGCACCTTATTCAGGGCTATATCGCCTCGGGCAAGCGTACGGTGCGCGTGCGTATAGGCGAGGGCGGTGCGTGGCTCACCATCAAGGGCCCTTCGCGCAATGGCGGTCTCTCGCGCTACGAGTGGGAGAAGGAGATTGACCCAACGGAGGCAATGGAGCTGCTGCAACTCGCCGAGGGCGCAGTTATAGATAAGGTACGCCACTATGTCGACTATGCGGGTCACACCATCGAGGTTGACGAGTTCCATGGCGAGAATGAGGGACTTGTTGTTGCCGAGATAGAGCTACAGTCCGAAGGAGAGAGGGTAGAGCTCCCCGCATGGCTTGGCCGCGAGGTTACGGGCGAGAAGCGCTACTACAACGCCCACCTCCGCGAGCATCCCTACAAGGAGTGGTCCGCCGAGGAGCGAGGCTAATAATATGTGTAAACGAAAAAAAAGCACCCTGCGTGGGTGCTTTATTAGTTTATGTTGTGTGAAGTGTTATCGGTTGCGAACTTTATTCTCCTCCTCTTCGGCTTTGATTCGTGCAATCTCGGCCTTGGCTCTCGCCACAATGCTCTTATGTTTCTCGCTTACCGACTTTGTGCGAGCCTTGGCTGCAGCTATCTCCTGCTTTGTGCGTGCTGCCTCCTGCTTGTAACGGATATTCGCACTCTTGAGCTGCGCCTTTGACTCCTTCACTATGCGCTTCTGCTCCTCGATGATACGCTTGTTGCGCTCCTTAATCTCGTTCAACTCCTGGCGTGCACTCTCCAAACGATCCTTCGCAACATCTGTTATACGACGCTCCTCATTGCGTACTGCTTCGAGTTCCTCCTTCTGTGCCTCGATAGCACGGTCATACTCTATCTGTGCATCTGCAAGGCTCTTTCTTTCGGGTTCTTGTGCCGATAGTGTTCCCACGGCTGCCATAAGTGCTATGGCCAATAGCAATCTCTTCATAACCTAATTTGTTTTTGGGTTCAAATTTTCACTTGTACAAATTTAAGCAAAATTTCCCAAAATAAGAAGGAGGGTTAGCATTATTTTTTGCTAACCCTCCCTCATTGTGGTCAGAGATACCTATCGAGTGAACTCCACAACGATAGATGTCATGGGGGCAACCTTGAGGTTATCCATCTTCACGCTCTCGCCTGTCAGAACATCGCGACCCTCTGTGAGGCCCTCTGTAAGTTCTGCATAGCGTGCCCAGGGCACTGTGCGAGTATCGTTGGAGTTATTAACGTAGACGAACACCACCTCCGCGTCGTTATAGCGGAAGAAGGCGTAGGTGTTGTCGCGGTCGATGAAGTGGAGGGTCTTACCTGTGTGGATTACCTCCTTCGACTTGCGCCAGTTCATAAGTGCGCGTGTGTGGTCAAATACCTCCTTCTGGTCGCCAGTGTGCTGCGCGTGGTTGAAGAGGTTTACAGCGTCACCCTCCCAGCCACCGGGGAAGTCCACGCGGAGTGTGGGGTGACCCTTTGAGCGGTCAGTAGAGCGGAACATAAGCTCGTCGCCATACAAAATCTGGGGCATACCGCGCATTGTACACAGGAGCGTAGCCACAATCTTCATCTTGCGTGCATCGCCCTCGCAAACATCGCCAATGCGGTCAGTATCGTGGTTCGCCGCCATAATCATCATATTCGAGAGGTCGTGGTACACGAAGTCGTGCGACACAACGTCATAGATGCGTGTCAAGCCCTGACCCCAGCCCGCGTTGCCACTCTCGGTCATTGCGGCGCGGATAGCATCGTGAAGCGGGAAGTCCATGATAGACTTGAGGTGCGAGTTGAAACCATCCTTGTTGTAGTTGTCACCCTGCCAGTATGCAAGCTGGGGGATTGACGATGTCCACACCTCGCCCACGATGTTGAAGTTGGGATACTCCGCCATAACGGCCTTACACCACTCGCTCATAGGCATCTTCTCGTTGTAGGGGTAAGTATCCACACGGAAGCCATCGAGATTTGAGTACTCAATCCACCAGATAGCCCACTGCTGGAAGTAGCGCAACAAGTAGGGATTGTCGAGGTTCATATCTGCCATCGAGCGGTCAAACCATCCACTCTCCATCTGGTAGAGGTCGGCCTTCGAGGCGTTGAAGTCCATGTTTGTAGAGAATGTCCAGTTCGACTGTGTGTACTTATCCCACTGGTGTGTCCAATCCGCGAAGGGCTGGTCGTTGTACCACCAGTGCGATGTAGAGCTGTGGTTGGGCACGATGTCCATGATGACCTTCAAGCCGCGCTTGTGGCACTCCTCAACATAGGTTTTGAAGAGGTCGTTAGTGCCGTAGCGTGGGTCGATGAGGTAGTAGTCGCTGCATGAGTAGCCGTGGTACGATGCGCCATTCTCGTTATCGAGAAGTAGGGGCGTTGACCAGATGGCCGTTGCACCGAGGTCGGCGATGTAGTCGAGGTGTTCAATCATACCCTCGAGGTCGCCACCATGCCTACGGCCAGGCTTCGTGCGGTCGGCCTTCTCTACGGTGTCATCTGTGCTGTCGTTCGCGGGGTTGCCGTTAGCGAAGCGGTCGGGCATGATAAGATAAACGAAGTCGGCCGTTGTGAAGCTCTCACGCTCGCGTGAGCCCTCACGGCGCTCGGCGATGGTGTACTTATAATCGAGTTTGCTCTTGCCCTTTGTGAAGCGTAGGGTGTAGTCGCCAGCCTTGGCCTCCTTGCCGATTGCCACATCCACGAAGATGTAGTTGGGGCTATCGGCCTTGTGGATGGCTGCAACCTCCACGCCAGCACCCGCAGGCAAAATCTCTACGTCACACTCAGCGATTGCCTCGCCGTTGACCATAAGCTGCAACGGCATCTCCATGCCTACCCACCACGATAGTGGCTCGACATGTCTTACATTAACCTTTGGTTTTGCTGCCATGGCTGTGGTAACCATAGCCATAAACATTACAATTGTGATAACTCTTTTCATAGACGTCTTACTACTTTTTTACCAAAATGCGGTAGTTCCATGGTGCGATGTACTCATCGACATGCTCCTTCAGCTCGGTGCGCTCACCAGTTATGGCGTTGTGGTACACGCCTGCATAGATGCCCGTGTTGAAGTCGGCATGGATGGTATAGGGCGAGAGGTTCATGATGGCTACCACGCGGCTGCCCTGCACCTCGCGTACGAAGGTCATCATGCAGTCCTTGGCGTTGTTCTCAATCTCTATCATCTCGCCTCCGCGCTCACCCGCTGCCAATGCTGCCTCGCTATGCTTCAAGTCGCACAAGCGGCGATATAGCTCCGTAGTGCGGTTCTCGGTGTATGCCTCGGTGGGTATGGCGTCGCGCTCGAAGAACTCGAACGAGTGGTCGTAGCCCACCTCCTGACCTGTGTAGATAAGGGGCATGGTCGAGGGCATGAGATAGGTCATAGCGGTCATCACCTCGAGGGCATTGCCGAAGCGTGTCTGCTCCGAGCCGCTCCACGAGTTCTCGTCGTGGTTCGAGGTGAAGCTCATGCGCATAGCCTCGCGTGGATACTTCGCGCGCTCCGAGTGTATGGCGTTGCGCAAGTCCCACACACGGCGTGCACCCTTGGCGATGTCGCACATGATGTGGTGGATGTTCCACTGATAGCTCATGTTAAAGGCTCGGTTGAAGAGGTTGTCCTCCTCGGCCTCGGCCAGCATGAAGACATCGGGCTTTATAGCGTGCAACTCCTGGGCTGCCTCCTGCCAAAACTCAATGGGAACGAGCATCGCCATGTCGCAGCGGAAGCCGTCGACCTTGAACTCCTCGACCCAGTAGCGCATAGCGTCGATATGTCCGCGCCACACGTCGTGGTTTGCGTAGTTGAGCTTCGCGGTATCTGTCCAGTCCCATGGCACCTTGGCCACACCATTCTCATCTCTCTCGTACCAGTCGGCTGGGCGCTCCTCAATCCAGCGTGCATCGCGTGCCGTGTGGTTTGCCACCCAGTCCAGAAGTACCTTCATGCCGAGGGCGTGTGCGTGGTCTACGAAGTTGCGGAAATCCTCCGCTGTGCCGAACTCCTCGTTTATGCCCTTATAGTCGCGTATCGAGTAGTATGAGCCGAGCGAGCCCTTGCGACCCTCAATGCCGATAGGGTAGATGGGCATGAGCCAGATGGCATCGATGCCTATTGATCGTAGGAATGGCAGGCGCTCCATCGCCGCAGCAAAAGTACCCTCAGGGGTAAACTGTCTGACGTTAAGCTCGTAGAGCACTGCCGAATAGCTCCATTCAGGATTTTTGTATGTCATTAACCCTTAAATATAGACGGAGTACGCCACCCGAAGTGAGCGGCGTACCCCATTAGTTAGCAATTACTTTGACAAAAGCATGAAGCCCCATGGCTCAAGCTCTACAACATCGCCAGCAACGAATACCTTGTCCTGGCCGCATACGCAAGCATACTCGCCAGCAGCAGCCTCGGTGATTGTGAGCGCAGCAGCCTCAGCAGAGAAGTTGAAGATGCACAACACCTTGTTGTCGCCCTTCTCGCGTGTGAATGCAAGAACTGTCTCGGGAGCACCCTCAACATACACGATAGGTGCTACGTCGTTGCCAGCAGCCAAAACCTCGTTGTTGTGGCGGAATGCGCAGAGTGACTTGTAGAAGTCGCGATACTCCTTGCCATACTCAAGGTCTACGAGCTCCTTGATAGAGTCCTTCTCGAAGAACTGGAGGCGGCGGCTAAGGCCAATCTCCTGACCTGTGTAGATGAGTGGCTGGCTCTTGGGCAATACGAATGTGAGGGCTGCAAATGCCTTGTGAGCATCGCCCATGCGCTCGAACTCTGTACCTGCCCATGAGTTCTCATCGTGGTTAGATGTAAACATAAGGCGCATTGCGGGTGCGGGATACTTCTCGTCGTCGCGTGCGAGGTACTCCTTCAAATCGGCAACAGTCTTAGCGTCAGTCTTGATGGTGCCGTCACCTGCTACGTTCTTGGTCTCGCTGCCACCCTTAGCCATAGCGTTCATGATGTGGTGGAACTCCCATGCGTATGTAGCCTCGAAGCCTGCCTCGTGCAACCACTGCTCCTCGCCCTCTGCCAAGAGGTATACATCGGGGTTAATCTCGCGTACCTGCTTCCAAGCCTCTGCCCAGAAGTCGCCAGGAACATTCATGGCAACATCGCAACGGTAGCCATCTACACCCTTCTCAATCCAGAACTTGAGGGCGTCAATCATCGCTACGCGAACATCTGCGTTGTTGTAGTTGAGCTTTGCGATATCTGTCCAGTCGTACTCGACGATAGGAAGACCTGTAGTCTCGTCTATAACATACCAATCCTTCTTGCCCTCTTTCCACCAGTCAGCATCGCGTGATGTGTGGTTAGCAACCCAGTCGATGATAACCTTAAGACCGAGGTCGTGAGCCGTAGCAAGGAAGTGGTCGAAGTCCTCCATTGTACCGAACTCGGGGTTAACCTCCTTGTAGTTGATGATAGAGTAGTATGAGCCGAGAGTACCCTTACGGCCATCTACGCCGATAGGGCTGATAGGCATGAGCCATACGATATCCACGCCCATAGTCTTCAACTCGGGCAAGTATGCCTCAGCTGCGGCAAATGTACCCTCCTCGGTAGCCTGACGGATGTTGAGCTCATAAACTACAGAGTTAAACTTGTCGAACTCAGCAGCCTTCTCCTGCTTTTGTGTGGTAGCGCAACCTACCAATGTCGCAACAAGTGCAACAAGTGCAAATAGCTTCTTCATGTCTGTATCCTATATTAAATTATTTGTTTACAATGATATAACCATATGCGGGGAGAGTAACCTCGAGCTTACCCTCGCCGAGGCACTTAACCGCTGCGCCCTCTGTAGCTACGGCAGTCTTCAACTCGCCACACTTTGCAAATGCGGGAAGCTGAACCTCGATATTCTTAACATCTGTGCGTACATTGAGCGCTACGATAGTCCAGTCGCCCATGTAGTGGCGCAAGAATACCCATGCCTGGTCGTCAACATAGAGTGTGAGCAAGTCGCCATAGTTCAAAGGCATAGACTCGCGGCGTGCGTGGAACAACGCCTTTGTCTGCTCGAACTCGCGTACCTGGTAGTCGTTCTCGCACTGGAATGTCATCATGTCGCGGTTGTCGGGGTCGTTAGCACCAGGAACACCATACTCATCACCCTGATATACGCAAGGCACACCAGGAACTGTTGAGATGATAGCCTTCAACAACTGCAAGCCTGCGTGACCCTTGTCCATGTCACCTACAACTACCTCGCGGTGCCAGCCCTCGGCCTTGTCGTCGTACCAGCCCAATGCCATGTCGCCACCTGCCAAAGAGATGAAGCGGGGTTTGTCGTGGTTACCTGTGATGTTACCCATGGTGTGGTGTGAGCCGTATGCACGCTCCGACTCCTCGACAGTCGCTGCGATAAGCTTCATAGACTGGTTGGGGTCTGCGATGACGTCGCGCGAGTTGTGGTAGAGGTTGAAGTCGAACTGTGAGTCGATCATACCTGTCTTAACATATGAGCCGATAAGCTCTGTGTCGCCATAAGTCTCGCCAATCATCCAGAGGTTACGGTCGGGCATCTCGCTCTTCATCTTGTGGGTGAGCATACGCCAATAGTTCAATGGAATGTGCTTGCAAGCGTCGTGGCGGTAGCCGTCGAAGTCGAAGTTACGCACCCAGTGCAAAGCAGAGTCGGTCATAGGGTCGCACACCTCCTCGCGCTCGAGGTCAAGCGTTGGAATGTGCTCATCAAACCAAGTAGTGAGGCGAGTCTCGCCATCCCACTGACCGATATTCTTGCGGCCATCGGGGAGGTAGAGGTCGGTTGTCCAATCGGGGTGCTCCTGCAATACGGGAGAGTTGATGTGGAGGTGGTTAGCCACATAGTCGAGGATGACGTTCATCTCGCCCTCGTGTGCCGTAGAGAGCATAGTGCGAAGCTCCTCGTCAGTACCGAAGCGCTTGTCCACTACGGTGCTGTAGATAGGCCAGTAGCCGTGGTAGCCCGAGAACTTGGTATCGGGGTTTACGTTCTGACCCCATGCGTCGTAGGGGTTCTGTGTGATGGGCGAAATCCATATTGTGGTGATGCCGAGGTCGGTGAAGAAGCCCTCCTCAATTTTCGCTGTGATACCTGCGATGTCACCACCCTGATAGTCTACCTTGTCCAACACCTCGGGCGAGTTAATCTTCCAGTCGTTGTCCTTGTTGCCGTTGTTGAAGCGGTCAATCATCAACGAGTAGAGAATCTGTGCCTGGTGGTCGGTGCGCTTGAGCTGTGCAGCGTCTGTTACCACCTTGCCATGCTCCAAGGGAAGAAGCACGTCGTTGAAGCGGCCGCTCTCGGATGCTGCGAACACGCGGATTGCCGAGCGCTCAAACTTCTTTGCCTCCTTGGGGATTGTAACGCTGATGCGGTTCTCCTCGATAGCAATATCCTCGATGCGCTCGTTCTGCCACAATGCGATAGCCTCAACTACGGGGAGCGTAGCCTCGATAGCCACTACGCCGTTCTCCTCGCCCACAGAGGTCATGTAGCTCTCCGCTGTGTCGCGCACGCCGCCCAACACTACGATAGAGAGGGGTGCGTTGTCGTGTACAACCTCGATGGTTGATACGAGAACATCTGCCTCGGTTGTAACATCGAACTCTGTCCAGTTGTCGGCTGTTGCAGAGAGTGTGAGGCGCTCGTCAGCTGTTGTAACCTCGTCAGCACCCTCCCACTGGGGATAGTAGTCTGTGAGGTAGTGGTGTGTAGTGCCTGTCTTGATGTTCATGGGCACTACGGTGAAACTATTGCCACGAGCAAATTCAGCCTTCTCGCTGGTCTTGCTTGTGATGGCGATGTAAGCCACGATGCCTACAACTGCCAACAATGCAAAGATAAGTAGGTTTTTCTTTTTCATGGTTATTTATTTAAGTATATTGTTTGCTATAGTGTTACTCAATGTCCATCATCCAGTCGATGCCCTCGTGGAGGTTGTTGTCGTTGGTGAAGTCCCAGTAGGAGTTGTTCTCCCATGTCGAGCCATAGCCCCAAGCGGCAGGGTAGGTGTATATGCCCAATCCATGTCCCTCGGCCTTACCCTCCAGCAGGTCGGGCAACGACTCTGTGCCCCATGTGATAACGCCGATGCCGCCACCAGCCTTCACATCCTCGGCCAAGGCCTTGAGCCATGCGCGCTGCTTTGCGGGGGTGTAGTTCGTGGCGTTTGTGGCATCGTTCCAGTCGGGATAGTTGTACGAGTTGTCGCACCAGTCGCCCATCCACTTGCCGTTTACCGTACCTGTGGTGAATGAGTACGCCGTCTCGAGTATCATGATGCGCTTGCCATGCTTCGCCATCATCGCCTCACCCAATGCCTTGAAAGTGGGGTATGAGCCCATCGAGTGGCCGATGTTTGTGCCTGGATACCACGACAATGCTATAATGTCATAGTTGGTGCATCCCGCATCCTTGTATGTGTCTACATAGCCAATTTTTGAGGGGTTGGCAATATGAACTGCCGAGAGCACCTCCACGCCGCAGTCGCGTGCATAGTCGCGTACGGCGTTGTGGCCATAGTTAAGTAGGCGCGCCGTGCGTGCTCCGTCGTGGCCACCATTAAGCAAAAAGCCAATGTTTACCTCGTTGCCCACAGCCACGATTGCGGGGTCTATGCCCTCGTTGTGGAGCGCTATGAGTGAGTCGTAGACCCATTTGTACAACTCGCCACCGAGCGTATTCTCATCGAGCCTCTTCCAATCCTCGGGGATGTTGTTGTGCTGCGCCGTTGTCGAAGAGTATTTGTCGTAGTCGGGCTTTAGCGTAAGCATGATGTCGAGGCCCTCGGCTTTTGCACACTTGGCATCCTCCACCACGCGCTCCCACTGCTGCCAGTCGATGGTGACACCATTAATCTCGTTAAAGGCCACGCGGTCGAGCTGAAGACGCACGATATTAGCACCATGAGCCTTAACTGATTTGTAGGGGTTGGTCACCTCGCCATTCTCGCGGTACACCAGACCGAAGTCGATGAGGTAGTTCGCAAACGACATAGTCGTACCCTTGTAGAACTTGTCAACCTCGGGCAGAGGCTCGGGTGTTGGCTCTGGCTCGGGTTTAGGCTCCTCCTGATTTGGGTTGTCGGGGAACTTAACATCCTCGTCGCCACCACAGGCTATTGCCATAAGCATCAACATAGGCACCATGCCCCAAAGTAACTTTTTCATACTCTCACTCTTTTATTAGGGGTCGGGAGACCGATCAAAGTCGCCCGACCAAAGGTAATACCACGCGCACGAGCGCACGCGTGGTATAAATTTAGGAATTAGATAGCGGGTGTTGCACCAGCCTCAACAACATATACATTGTTGTTTGCACCGTCAATGTAGATGTCATAAGGAGTGTTAAGTGTAACATTCATAGTGATGTTGCCACCAGACTCAGATACTGCGATAGCATCGCCCACATTGTGAGTACCACCAGCAGTTGAACCCATCCAAGTACCATTCTTAAGCACCTTGAAGTTAGCACCCTCACCCCATGAGTCCTGGAATGTTACATTCTTTGCAACGTAGAAGCCGTCAACAACCTCTGTTGCGATGTCTGAACCCCACTGAGTGTTGTTAAGATCACCCTTGATAGTCCAAACATCACCTGATGGCTCTGGTGCTGGAGTTACCTCAGGAGCAGTACCCTGAGTCATTACGTAGAGAGTCAAGGCTGCTGGGTAGAAGTAAAGGTCGTAAGTGCCAGAAACTGCAACCTTCATATCGCCACTACCACCACTTGTAATCAAAGTGATTGCCTCGTTGATATTTACAGTACCTGCGGTTGCAAGACCATAGTTCTCTGTATCATCCCATACACCATAGAGACGTACCTTGAAAGCATCCTCAGTTGTCAATGGCTGGCCCATAAGAGTGTAGCAACCATTACCAGCATCGGTGAACTTGATATCTGGTGAGCCACCCCAACTTGTGAGTGAACCTACCAAGCCGTACTCCTTAACTGCGGGAGGCTCTGGAGTAACAGGAGCCTCGCCGTTTACTGTAGCGTTCCACTTGCCGTTAGCATCCTTCTCAGTAAGAGTGAAGATGTAGTCCTTGTCAAGAACGATGTCCTTGATATCTACAGTCTGCTCAGAACCGTTGTTGAAGATAACAGAGATGGTCTTGCCAATAGCTGAAGCATCGAAAGTATATGCGTAGTACTCCTTGCCATCAATAGTCTCTGTAGAGAGAGCTGTACCTGGCCAAGTGCCGCCATACTCACCGAGGTCGCCCCAACCATAGATGTTGCAGTTAGTCCAACCTGTAGCAGTTACATCAGCGTAGAACTTAGGAGCCTTAACCTCAACACCACCAGGAGCCTCGCCCTCGGGCATTACCCAGATCTTGAAGTCAACGATGTTGAAGTAGATGTCGTATGTGCCAGCAGGAGCAGAGAGGTTCTTACCATTTGCAACAAGTTCCAACTCCTCGCCTACAGTAACTGCGAAAGGCTCAACATCGCCAGCAGCACCATAGTTGATGTCCCAACCATTGTTGAAGCGTACCTTGAACGCGTCAGCATCAGTAACAGTAACACCCATGCGAACGAAGAGGTTCTCAGCTACCTCGCTCATGTAGAGGTCAGCCTGTGTACCCCACTCGGTGATAGTACCAACAACACCCCAACGATCGGGCTCTGTTACGGGACCCTCGGGCTCGGGCTCAGTGTTGCCACCGCCCTGAGTAGTATCCTCAGTCTTGCCGTAAGCGCTTGCGTTGAACTCGATAAGACCAGTTGCAGGGTTGAAGTATACGCGGTAGTTACCAGCAGCAACAGGAATGTTACCACCACCCTGAGCGCAGTCAACACCCCAGTTGAGGTCCCAAGCTGCGTCTGCACGGAACTTCATCTCAGTATCAGCAGGAGCCTCGATATCTGCATAGAAGCGAGTCCACTTAGCGTTGTACTCCATAACGATGTCGTTATCCCAGTCGCCGTTCAAACCGATGATACCGATCTGGTCAGCGCCCCAAGACTTCTTCAATACCAAAGTAGTGTTGTCGAACTCGAAGCCGTAGAAACGCTTAGCGTAAGCCTTGATATCCTGTGAACCACCACCTGTGATAAGCTGGAGCGATGAAGCCTCAGCCTCAGCAGTAGTGTTGTCCTCCAAGCCCCAGTTGCAAGTGTCATCCCAACCAGCAAGACCAGTAAGCTTAAAGCCATCAGCAGCCATAGATACGCCATCAGCACCTGCGAAGTCTACAACACCTGAGAATGTAGTGCCAGTAGAGTTGTAATCGAAGAGGAACTGAGTCTTGTCGTGTGCCCAACCACAGTAGTTACCGATAACCCAAACCTTCTCGAACTTCTCAGTTGGCAATACGTCAGCAACATACGACTTGAATGTAGCCTTAACAACGTTTGACTTGAGCTGTGTGCCTGCAACCTCTGCACCCTTATCGGTGTTGAGGTTTGCAACAACTGCGAAGTACATATCTACCTCTGCGCCAGCCTCATCGAAGTCTAAAGCAACAACATTAAGGTCAGCCTGTGTAAGTGTGATAGTGTTATCACCAAATGTAGCCTTTGCCTTCTTCATGTCGGCCATATCCTCGCTCTTTGAGATGTAGAGGTTATGAGCCTGTGCAGTAGCAACACCGAAGTCTGCCTTGGTGTACTCTACAACGATGTTAGCACCATCCTCCTGGAGCTCGCAGCCCTGGATGTCGCCCAAAACAGGTGCTACAGCATTCTCGGGGATGTACTGCACATCGATATGCTCCTGGGTACACGATGC
>JAZRJJ010000006.1:0-2071 GCA_045645705.1 Alistipes sp.
TGCTACATACCCCGCTGAGGGCGATATCATCAAGCTTAATGTGCGTATCGCAACGCCTCCATTCGATCGTGCTAAGAACGATTGGATGCCTGTTAACCCTGGTGTATGTTCTTCATACATCTACTCGTTGAAGCCCGGCGACAAGATTATCATGAGTGGTCCTTTCGGTGAGTTCTTCCTCCCCGACAACCTCTCTGACGATCAGGAGCTCGTATTCATCGGTGGTGGTGCAGGTATGGCGCCTATGCGTTCACACATCATGCACCTCTTCAAGACCCTCAAGACTGGTCGCAAGGTTAACTTCTTCTACGGTGCTCGTTCACTCAAGGAGGCGTTCTACCTCGATGACTACTACCAGATTGAGAAGGAGTTCCCCAACTTCAAGTTCCACCTCGCCCTCGACCGTCCCGATCCCGTGGCAGACGAGGCTGGTGTACCTTATGTTGCAGGCTTCGTACACAATGTTCTCTATGAGACATATCTCAAGCAGCACGATGAGCCAGAGGGCATTATCTACCTCATGTGCGGTCCTCCGATGATGGCGCAGTCGGTAGTAAACCTTCTCGACAGCCTTGGCGTGCCCGAGGAGAACATTTTGTTTGATAACTTCGGCGCATAATTTCGCGTGATAAGGGGTCGATTGCGGCCCCTAACAAAAAATGCCGTCAATGGGACGTACATCAAGTACTACCCATCGACGGCATTTTTGCCGAGTGTTGCACTCGGCACCCTTCTGACGCGAAATCAAGCGGCGCATGAATGACACGAAATCAAGCGGCGCATGAATCATACCTATATAAAATAATAGCGGATGGACTGATTGCCCATCCGCTATTGCTATCTAAAGGTCGCTTGACCTTATCACACGAGATTATTTGTTGAGCTTTGCCCAGGTGTCCTTCAACGTAACCGTGCGGTTGAAGATGAGGTGGTCTGCTGTTGAGTCCTTATCCACATTGAAGTAGCCGATACGCTGGAACTGCAAGTAGTCGTATGGCTTAGCCTCGGCCAAGTACTTCTCAACATAGCACTCTGTCAATACCTTGAGTGAGTCCTCGTTAATCATCTGCTTCATGGCGTCGAGAGCCTCGCAGCCTGTCTCCTTACGGATTGCAGCCATCTCGTCGCGGGGGTTCTCAACCTTCCACAAGCGGTCGTAGAGGCGTACCTCGGCCTTGATGCAGTGGTTGCAGCTTACCCAGTGGAGCGTGCCCTTAACCTTGCGGTTTGAGCCAGGAAGACCAGTCTTTGTATCGGGGTCGTACTCCGCATATACGGTTGTGATGTTGCCATTCTCATCCTTCTCACAACCTGTGCACTTCACGATGTATGCATTCTTAAGGCGTACCTCCTGACCTGGGGTCATACGGAAGTACTTCTTGGGTGCATCCTCCATGAAGTCCTCGCGCTCCATCCAGAGCTCGCGGCTGAACTCGATGGTGTGAGTTGCAGAGTTGGGATCCTCGGGGTTGTCGATAGCCTCGAACGACTCAACCTGACCCTCGGGATAGTTGGTGATGACAAGCTTCACGGGGTCGATAACGGCGCTCACGCGTGTAGCACGCTTGTTGAGGTCGTCACGCACGGCAGACTCGAGCAACGCCATGTCGTTGAGGGCATCGTATGTGGTGTAGCCAATCTTATCCACGAAGTTGCGGATAGACTCGGGCGAGTAGCCACGACGGCGGAAGCCACACAATGTTGGCATGCGGGGGTCATCCCAGCCATTCACCAAGCCCTCCTTAACAAGGATTAGCAAGTTGCGCTTACTCATTAGAGTATAGTTGAGGTTGAGCTTGTTGAACTCATACTGGCGTGGACGCTCATCTGATGGGTCAACACCCTCCTTCACCCAGTCTACGAACAAGTCGTACAAGGGGCGGTGGGGCACGAACTCAAGCGTACACAACGAGTGTGTCACACCCTCGAAGTAGTCGCTCTGGCCATGTGCAAAGTCGTACATGGGATAGACCTTCCACTTGTCGCCTGTGCGGTGGTGGGGGTGGTTGACAACGCGGTAGATGATAGGGTCGCGGAAGTGCATGTTCGAGCTCGCCATGTCAATCTTGGC
>JAZRJJ010000007.1:0-24556 GCA_045645705.1 Alistipes sp.
CATCTGCGGCATCGAGCTTGTCCGCTAAATGCTCACATACGCTTTAGTATGCTCCGCTTTATCGGACTGCGACTCGCTACCACATCTGCAACCCTTCTGACAACAAATGGTATGATGGATTTGAATGCAAATAAGAACAAATTAATAACAAACAACTAAATAAAACCTAAAACCATGCAGAAAAGAATTATTGAGTGCGTACCTAACTTCTCTGAGGGTCGCAACGCTGAGGTAATCAAGCAGATTACAGATGTCATCGACGCAGCTAAGGGCGTTAAGCTCTTGGATGTTGATCCAGGTGAGGCTACAAACCGTACCGTTGTAACCTTCGTAGGTGAGCCCGAGGCAGTATGTGATGCTGCGGTTGCTGCCATCAAGCGCGCAACAGAGCTCATCGACATGCGCCAGCACAAGGGTGCACACCCCCGTATGGGTGCTTGCGACGTATGCCCCTTGATTCCCGTATCAGGCATCACCCTCGAGGAGTGCGCAGAGCTCGCACGTGCTCTTGCAAAGCGCATCTCTGAGGAGACAAACGTTCCTACATACTGCTACGAGGCAGCAGCATTCACTCCCGAGCGTCGCAACCTCGCAGTATGCCGCGCAGGTGAGTATGAGGCATTGCCCGAGAAGATGATGGACGAGAAGCGTAAGCCCGACTTCGGTGCTCGCCCCTACGATGAGGGTGTTGCAAAGACTGGTGCTACAGCCGTAGGTGCACGCGACTTCTTGGTTGCTGTAAACTACAACCTCAATACCACATCTACACGCCGCGCTAACGCCATCGCATTCGACGTACGCGAGAAGGGGCGCCCCATGCGTGAGGGTAACCCCATCGTAGGTAACATCATGAAGGACGAGAACGGCAACACCATCATGAAGCCCGGTACTCTCAAGGCATGTAAGGCTATCGGCTGGTTCATCGAGGAGTACGGCATCGCACAGGTGTCTATGAATATGACAAATCTCTCTATCACACCTCTTCATGTGGCGTTTGACGAGGTATGCCGTGCAGCAGATGCTCGTGGTGTTCGCGTTACAGGTGCCGAGATCGTGGGTCTTGTGCCAAAGAGCTGCTTGGTAGAGGCTGGTCGTCACTTCTTGCGCAAGCAGAACCGCTCAACAGGTTTGCCCGAGCGCGAGTTGGTACGCATCGCTATCGAGTCAATGGGTCTCTCTAACCTCAAGCCCTTCAACCCCGAGGAGAAGGTTGTGGAGTACATCCTCGAGGCAGAGGAGAGCAAGGGCGTTAAGAAGCTCGTAGATATGACATGCACAGGCTTTGCGGAGGAGACAGCGAGCGAGTCACCTGCACCTGGTGGTGGTTCAATCTCTGCATACATGGGTGCTTTGGCTGCTGCGCTCGGCACCATGGTTGCAAACCTCTCATCACACAAGGCTGGTTGGGATGACCGTTGGGAGTACTTCTCTAACTGGGCAGACAACGGCATGGGCGTTATGAACGAGTTGTTGTACTTGGTAGACGAGGATACCGCTGCGTTCAACAAGATTATGGATGTATTCGGCATGCCTAAGGGCACCGAGGAGGAGAAGGCAGCACGCGCCGAGGCTATGGAGGCTGCTACACTCTACGCTACACAGGTGCCTTTGCGCACTATGAAGGCTGCGTACAAGGCATTCGATGTTGTTCGCGCTATGGCCGAGGAGGGTAACCCCAACTCTGTATCTGACGCTGGTGTAGGTGCTTTGGCTGCACGCTCTGCAGTTATGGGCGCATGCCTCAATGTTAAGATTAACGCTGCAGGCCTTAAGGATAGAGCCGTTGCCGAGGCATTGGTTAAGGAGGCAGAGGAGATTCAGGCTGCTGCACAGAAGGCAGAGGCTGAGATCTTGGCAGTTGTAGAGAGCAAAATCTAATTTACCTCACCATTAAATTCTAATCACAGTTATGACAGATTTTCAGAAAGATATATTAGCAGGTATCCCCGATCCATTGCCCGCACCTAAGGCATACGATCCCAATGCTAACCACGCACCCAAGCGTAAGGATATCCTCACCGACGAGGAGAAGAAGCTCGCCTTGGCAAACGCCTTGCGTTACTTCCCTGCGAAGCACCACGCAGAGCTCGCTCCCGAGTTCTTGGAGGAGCTCAAGACCTATGGCCGTATCTACATGTACCGCTTGCGCCCCGACTACGAGATGTACGCACGCTCAATCGACGAGTATCCCGCACGCTCGCGTCAGGCTGCAGCCATCATGCTCATGATTCAGAACAACCTCGACAAGGCCGTAGCACAGCACCCCCACGAGCTTATCACCTATGGTGGTAACGGTGCAGTGTTCCAGAACTGGGCACAGTATCGCTTGGCTATGAAGTATTTGGCAGAGATGACCGACGAGCAGACCCTCGTTATGTACTCTGGTCACCCACTCGGCTTGTTTCCCTCGCACAAGGATGCACCTCGCGTCATCGTAACCAACGGTATGGTTATCCCCAACCACTCATCGCAGGATGACTGGGAGCGTTTCAACGCTATGGGCGTATCGCAGTATGGTCAGATGACCGCTGGCTCGTATATGTACATCGGCCCACAGGGTATCGTACACGGCACAACAATCACCGTTATGAACGCTGCACGCAAGCGCATGAAGCCTGGTCAGACAGACTTGAAGGGTATGTTGTTCGTGACTGCAGGTCTTGGTGGTATGTCGGGTGCACAGCCTAAGGCTGGTAACATCTCGGGCGTTGTGAGCATCACCGCCGAGGTTAACATCGCAGCTGCCGAGAAGCGCCACAAGCAGGGCTGGGTGGATGAGCTCTACTCATCACTCGACGAGCTTATCCCACGCGTTAAGCAGGCTGTGGCGAACAAGGAGGTTATCTCATTCGCATACGTAGGCAACGTTGTAGACCTCTGGGAGCGTCTTGCCGAGGAGGATATCAATGTAGACCTCGGTTCTGACCAGACATCATTGCACAACCCATGGGCTGGTGGCTACTACCCCGTGGGCTACTCATACGAGGAGTCTAACCGCATGATGGCCGAGGAGCCCGAGCGCTTCCACGAGTGCGTACGCGAGTCATTGCGCCGCCATGTGGCAGCCGTAAACAAGCTCACAGCTCGCGGCATGTACTTCTTCGACTATGGTAATGCCTTCCTCTTGGAGTCGTCACGCGCAGGTGCAGACATCATGGCCGAGAATGGCAAGTTCCGCTATCCATCATATGTTCAGGATATCATGGGTCCCATGTTCTTCGACTACGGCTTCGGCCCCTTCCGTTGGGTATGTACATCGGGCAAGGAGGAGGACCTCGTGACATCTGACCGCATCGCAGCAGAGGTTCTCGAGGAGATGCTCAAGGAGGCTCCCGCAGAGATTCAGGGTCAGTTGGCCGACAACCTCCACTGGATTCGCGAGGCTATGGAGAACAAGCTCGTCGTAGGCTCACAGGCTCGTATCCTCTATGCAGACTCTGAGGGCCGTACACGCATCGCCTTGGCATTCAACGAGGCTATCAAGCGTGGCGAGATTTCGGCACCTATCGTGCTTGGCCGTGACCACCACGATGTATCGGGTACCGACTCACCATATCGTGAGACCTCGAATATCTATGACGGTTCGCAGTTCTGTGCCGACATGGCTGTTCACAACGTTATCGGCGACTCATTCCGCGGTGCTACATGGGTATCTATCCACAACGGTGGCGGCGTAGGCTGGGGCGAGGTTATGAACGGTGGCTTCGGTATGGTTATCGACGGCTCGGCAGACTCTGCACGCCACATCGAGGAGATGTTGTTGTGGGATGTTAACAATGGTATCGCACGCCGCAGCTGGGCTCGTAACGAGGGCGCTATGTTCGCCATCCAGCGCGAGATGGAGCGCACACCACTCCTTAAGGTTACATTGCCCAACCTCGCAGATATGGCGATGATTGAGAAGGTTTATAACGAGAACAAGTAGTACAACTTTAAAACGATAGATAGACTATGATTCATTATATTAGTGCTGAGCGCCTCACCATCGCTCGCGTTGAGGAGATTCTTTCAAAGGACTACAAACTTGCGTTGAGCGAGGATGCAAAGCGTCGCATCAACCACTGCCGCGAGTATCTCGACCAGAAGACCAAGACCGTAGGTCGCCCCATCTATGGCGTAACTACAGGCTTCGGCTCATTGTGCAACATCTCTGTTGAGGAGGAGGGCTTGTCGCAGTTGCAGAAGAACTTGATGATGTCACACGCCTGTGGTACTGGCCAGCGTGTGCCCTCGGAGATTGCGCGCCTCATGATTTTGCTCAAGGTGCAGTCACTCTCTTACGGCCACTCGGGCGTGCAGCTCATCACCGTGGAGCGCCTTATTGAGATGTTCAACAACAACATCATCCCCGTAGTATATGAGCAGGGCTCATTGGGTGCTTCGGGTGACCTTTCGCCTTTGGCACACATGTGCTTGCCACTCTTGGGCTTGGGCCATGTAGAGATTGACGGCGAGGTTGTTGAGGGTAAGGTTATGATGGAGAAGATGAACTGGGAGCCTATCACACTCTGCTCAAAGGAGGGTCTTGCGCTTTTGAACGGTACACAGTTTATGTCGGCATACGGCGTCTACTCGCTCATCAACGCACAGCGCTTGAGCAAGTGGGCTGACCACATCGGTGCTATGTCTTTGGATGCTTTCGACGGCCGCATGGAGCCATTCGAGCATAATGTACACGCCATCCGTCCTCACAACGGTCAGATTGAGACAGCGCGCAACTTCCGCGAGATTTTGGCTGGCTCGGAGATTGGCAAGCAGCCCAAGCAGCATGTTCAGGATCCCTACTCATTCCGTTGCATCCCACAGGTACACGGCGCATCGAAGGATACTATCGCATATGTTGCAAGCGTCTTGGAGACTGAGATTAACTCTGCTACCGACAACCCAACAATCTTCCCCGACACCGACGAGGTAATCTCTGCAGGTAACTTCCACGGCCAGCCTATCGCTGTGGCTATGGACTTCTTGGCTATCGCAGTTGCGGAGTTGGGTAACATCTCGGAGCGTCGTACCTACAAGCTCATCTCTGGTGCTCGCAACTTGCCTAACTTGTTGGTTGCTAACCCAGGCTTGAACTCTGGCTTCATGATTCCTCAGTACACTGCGGCATCTATCGTTAGCCAGTCTAAGGGCTTGTGCTGGCCCGCATCGTGCGACTCTATCCCCTCGTCACAGGGTCAGGAGGACCACGTAAGTATGGGTTCCAACGCCGCTACAAAGCTCTGGAAGGTATGCCAGAACACCGAGCGTGTGTTGGCTATCGAGCTTATGAACTCTGCACAGGCTTTGGAGTTCCGTCATAAGATGTCGGGCTTGAACTCTTCAGCATCTGTTGAGGCTATGTTCGAGGCATATCGCAAGGTCGTGCCATTCGTTGCTGACGACACTGTGATGTATCCTCATATCGCTACATCTGTAAACTTCCTTAACGACTATGAACTTGCTCGTTAAAAACATAGGTATGCTCGTCGGCATCGACGAGAGTGGTCGCCTCAAGGTTGAGGGTAAGGCTATGGCCGATATTGCAACCTTGGAGCAGGCATGGCTCCTCACCGATGGCGAGCGTATCAAGGATTACGGCACTATGGAGTCGTGTCCCTCAGGCGAGGGATGCGACATCCTCGATGCCGAGGGTGGCTGGCTCTTCCCTTCGTTCTGCGACTCGCACACGCATATCGTCTTTGCGGGTAGCCGCGAGCAGGAGTTCTTGGATAAGATCAACGGCCTTTCGTACGAGGAGATTGCAAAGCGTGGCGGTGGCATCCTTAACTCTGCCGACCGCTTGCACGAGACCTCGGAGGATGAACTCTACCGTCAGGCTATGGAGCGCGTGGAGGAGATTATCGCCATGGGTACAGGCCTTGTGGAGATTAAGTCGGGCTATGGTTTGACTTTGGAGGACGAGCTCAAGATTTTGCGCGTCATCAAGCGCATCCGCGAGACATCGCCTATCGCCGTGCGTGCCACATTCTTGGGTGCTCACGCCGTAGGTCGCGCCTATCGTGGTCGTCAGGCGGAGTATGTAGACCATGTTTGCAACGACATGATTCCCGCCGTAGCGAAGGAGGGTTTGGCAGACTTCGTAGATGTATTCTGCGACAAGGGCTTCTTCACGGTTGAGGAGACCGCAAAAATCATGGAGGTGGGTGCTAAGCATGGCCTTCGTGCCAAGATTCACGCTAACGAGCTTGCCATCTCGGGTGGCGTAGAGGTAGGCGTGGAGCATAAGGCACTATCGGTTGACCACCTCGAGAGCATGGGTGACGAGCAGATTGAGGCGTTGCGTGGCACGGAGACTATGCCTACGATGTTGCCTGGTTGCGCCTTCTTCCTCGGTATTACCTATCCCCCTGCACGCAAGATGATTGATGCGGGCTTGGCTGTGGCTTTGGCTTCGGACTTCAACCCCGGTACTGCGCCTTCGGGCAATATGCGCTTCGTGGTGTCGTTGGGCTCTATCAAGATGAAGATGACCCCCGCCGAGGCACTCAACGCCGCTACGCTCAACAGCGCTTGCGCTATGGGTGAGAGCCGTGACTATGGCTCTATCACACGCGGCAAGGTGGCTAACTTCTACATCACCAAGCCTCTGCCCTCGTTGGCATGGTTGCCCTATGCGCACCAGACACCCGTCATCCGCAAGGTGGTGCTTAAGGGCGAGGTGATTAAGTAATAAGTAGTAATAAATTTGTAAAGATTGGAGAGTATGAAAATTGCGAAATTTATGGTAGCTATGCTCGGTGCTGCGGCTGTGACAGGTTGCTGCTGCAATGAGACGAAAAACAACGATTGTGAGGCTGCAGCTTGCTCAAAGGAGCAGGTTGTAATCGAGAATATCATGACACGTCGCTCGGTGCGCGACTACAAGGAGGAGCCTGTTTGCCGTGAGCAGATGGAGAAAATCCTTGAGTGTGGCATCTACGCCCCCAGCGCTATGAATATGCAGGCGTGGGCGGTGCGCGTGGTGGATGCTCCCGACTTCATTGATGGCGTTACGGCTATCGCCAAGGAGCAGATGCCACAGTTGGGTGAGCAGCCTGGATTCCGCAACTTCTTCCGCAATGCCCCCACCGTGGCATTTATCGCAGTGCCCGATGAGAGCTATAGCGGTGAGTTCGACTCTGGCCTCCTGGCCCAGAACATGATGCTCTCGGCTTGGAGCATGGGCATCGGCTCTTGCTGCCTGGGTAGCGTAATCCCCGTTATGAACTCGGAGGCTGCGAAACCCTACCTTGAGCGCTTGAACCTCCCCGAGGGCTACCACTTGCAGGTGGCTATCGCCTTTGGCTATCCCGTGGGCGAGAATCCCGAGGCTCCAGAGCGAGACTACTCAAAGGCTTACTACATTGAGTAATTTCTTGTGATAAGGCAGACATCTACTGCCGCTAACAAAAATCCCGACAATGAGCAGTACGCATTAGTACAGCCCATCGTCGGGATTTTTGTCGAGCGTTGTATATGCAGCCTTCTGACAAGAAATTTATCTCATCGAATCATTGCGCCTTCTCTTTTATTTCTCCCATTCGAACTTCTCGATGTTCGCATCGGGGGCCTTCCACGATGGCTTGCGCATCGCGTATATAATATAAGGTATAACCACAAAGACTATAGCGCCTATAATCAACACCGCATACCACACCGTGTTGCTACCCACGGCAATCTGCGAGGGAGGAATGAAACTCAATACGAATGCCAGCAGCGAGCCACAGAAGCCCAAGCCTCCGAGTATCCACATCAGGCCGTTGCCCTTTGCACCGAGGCGGAAGGGGCGCTCCATCTTCGGCAGTGTGTAGCGTAGCTTGATGGCCGAGGCAAACATCAGCATGTACATGATGAGGTACAAAAGCACGGTGAGTTGCGAGAGTATCTGATAGAAGCTCTGCACCGAGGGCATCACGACGAAGAGCATGCCGAGGATTGTGACGATGACTCCCTGCACCAAGAGGATGTTACGCTGCACACCCTGCTTGTTTGTCTTCTGGAAGAATGGGGGAAGGTAGCCCGCGCGACCCACCGTAAATATACCCTTCGAGGGTCCTGCCACCCATGTCAGCACGCCCGCGAGGACTCCAAACACGAGCGCTACGGCAATCACGGGACCCATCCACGAGAGCTTAACGAAGTGGAAGTAACTGTCGAAGCCTATGAGCAGCGTCTGCGTGAGGCTAATATCCTTCGCGGGTACGATGATGCCGAGCGAGAATGTGCCGAGGATGAAGATGAGCACTGTTACCAGCGAGCCGATGATGATGGCGCGAGGGTAGTTGCGCTTGGGGTTGTCGACCTCCATAACGTGAATACCCATCATTTCCATACCGGCGTAGAAGAGGAAGATGCTACTTGCCAGCACGAGGTTGTTAAAGTTCGTGAGGTCGGGGAAGAAGCTCTCCTTCATGTTGAGGTTGTTCGTGCCACCCATGGCGAGGTAGACGATGGCGAGGATGATAAGTAGCGCCGCGGGGATGATAGTGCCTATGATACCTCCCCACTTGCTCACCTTGCCTACCCAGCCTATGCCGCGCAACGAGATAAATGTCGCTGCCCAGTATATCGCCAATACCACGACAAGGGTAAAGATGCGGTTCGAGGCGAGTGCTGCATCTGCGGCGGGGTTAACACCTATGTAGGCGATGCTCACCGCACCAAATGTCAATACCGTGGGATACCATATCGTCGACTGTATCCACTGCAACCATATGGCCAGAAATCCCGTGCGCGCACCAAAGGCCTCGCCCACCCAGCGGAAGACACCTCCCTGCTTGGCCGAAAACATCGCGGCAAGCTCCGCAGCGACCATCGCCGTGGGGATAAGAAATACGATGGCGGCAAAGAGGTAGTAGAATGCCGAGGCGGGGCCATATATCGCCTCGGTCGCAAGACCACGCAGACTCACCACCGCCGTGATGTTCATAATGGCGAGCGTCATAACGCTCAAGCCACTCTTTGTTTTGTTTGTTGTATTGCTCTGCATATCACACATTAGTTTAATGTTTCGCCCTCGTAGTGCAATTAGCGTGCTAAAAGCGTAGGCTTGTTTCATATGCTTTTACGGCGATGTATAAGCAAAAACTATATGACCATAAAATTAAACGATTAAAAAACTATTGCAGATAAAAATAAAACTCTTATCTTTGCATCAGGAAAAGGAAATAAACAAGAATAATTACAAACCTAAAAAACTATAAGACTATGAAAGATTTGAAAGGAACTAAGACTGAGAAGAACTTGTGGGAGGCTTTTGCTGGTGAGTCACAGGCACGCAACAAGTATACATATTTCGCATCGAAGGCAAAGAAGGACGGCTACGTTCAGATTGCTAAGATATTCGAGGAGACAGCTGCAAACGAGAAGGAGCACGCCGAGATTTGGTTTAAGCTTCTCAACGGCATCGGCTCAACTGCCGAGAACCTCAAGGCTGCTGCCGAGGGCGAGAACTACGAGTGGACAGATATGTACGACCAGATGGCCAAGGATGCAAAGGAGGAGGGCTTCGACCACATCGCATTCCTCTTCGAGCAGGTAGGTAAGATCGAGAAGGAGCACGAGGAGCGCTACCGTAAGCTCTTGGCAAATGTTGAGGGTGGCCTCGTATTCTCTCGCGATGGCGATATGATTTGGCAGTGCTCAAACTGTGGTCACATCCACGTTGGCAAGCAGGCTCCCGAGGTATGTCCCGTATGTGTTCATCCCAAGGCATACTTCCAGATTAAGGCTGAGAACTATTAATTTGTTGTGATAATAGCCCATCTACTGCCGCTAACGAAATATCTCGGCAATGGGCAGTACGCCTTAGTACAGCCCATCGCCTCGAATTTCGCCGAGCGTTGTATCTGAACTATTCTAACAACAAATAACCACTAAGGAAGGGGGCGGCAAGCATAATTCTTGCTCCGCCCCCTTACTCACAACTATACGCTATGGATATTTTACCTGTACTCCTCATCCCCTTCGCGGGCACTGTGCTCGGCTCGGCCTTCGTGTTCCTTACGCGCGACAAGATAAGCTCGCGTGTGCAGAATGCGCTCCTGGGCTTTGCTGCGGGCGTGATGGTTGCAGCCTCGGTGTGGTCGCTCATAATGCCCGCAATAGAGCTGTCGGAGCACCTCGGCAACCTAAACTGGATGCCGCCAGCTGTGGGCATACTCCTCGGCATGCTCTTCCTGCTTGCGCTGGATAACCTCGTGCCGCATATGCACCCCACGGGAGATGCCGTCGAGGGTCCCGAGTCGAAACTCGGCAAGCGTCCCATGCTTATGCTCGCCGTTACGCTCCACAATATCCCCGAGGGTATGGCTGTGGGTGCCGTTATAGCGGGTGCGATGCAGGGTAATGCTGGTATTACGATGGCCGCGGCGCTGGCCCTTGCTGTGGGCATGGCGATACAGAACATCCCCGAGGGAGCTATCATATCGCTCCCCTTGCGTGCCGATGGTGCATCGCGCCGTAAGGCCTTTGGCTATGGTGCGCTCTCGGGCATCGTCGAGCCCATCTCGGCGGCGCTGATGATACTACTGTTTGAGCATATCTCACCCATATTGCCCTATCTTCTGGCATTCTCGGCAGGCGCAATGCTCTATGTCGTAGTCGAGGAGCTTATCCCCGAGACGCAGCGTGGCAAGCACTCGAACATAGGCACTGTTGCCTTTGCCATAGGCTTCATCATCATGATGATTCTCGATGTGGCATTAGGGTAGTAGTGGCTCTAAAAAAAGTTATGGCGTTGACTCCGATGGGAGCCAACGCCATATTTTTATGTTGTGGTAGAGTGTATAATTACTCAACAACCTCAGCGGGAGTAACCTTGATAAGCTCAACCTTGAACTCCAAAGCCTCGTTAGGACCGATATCCTGACCTGCGCCACGCTCACCGTAAGCCATGTCAGAAGGAATCCACAAGGTGATCTGGCCACCCTCGCCTACGAGCTTCATACCCTCGGTCCAACCACGGATAACGCGGTTAAGAGCGAATGAGATGCTCTCGCCACGCTCGTAGCTTGAGTCGAATACCTTACCCTCGCGAGTCTTACCCTCGTAGTTTACCTCTACGGTGTCAGTATCTGCTGTTGCGAATACATCGTTACCCTCGCGGTCGATGCGGTACAAGAGGCCTGACTCTGTCTTCTTAACGCCCTCCTTCTTCTCAATCTTTGTGAGCCACTCTGCAGATGCAGTCTTAGCCTCCTCAGCCTTCTTCTGCTGCTCGGCACGCTGCTTCTCCATCATCTCGCGCTGGAGAGTCATGAGCTCCTGCTGAAGGTCTGCTGTGCTTACAAGGAGGTATGAATCCATCTTCTGCTGACCTGCCTCGGGATCCATCTCTGCCAACTCGTCGCGGTTAATCTGCATAGCGTCGTTGAAGCCCTTGAACAACCAACCCATGTTAAGACCATCAACATCGATGAGTGAAGCACCCATCTGTGAGCCCAAAATGTTGGTGATGTCAGCCTTTGTGAACTCCTCGTTGTAGAGTGCGGGAACCTCGGGAAGGTTCTCAGTGATGCCGCCCTCCTCCATAGTCTCGCGTGACTGCTTTGCCTGCATGTAGGGGAAGTAGCGAGTGTAGATGAACTGCTGGAACTTCATGTTGTTCTCCATGAACTTCTCATCCTCGCGGTCGCCATTGAGGTAGAACTCAATGATAGCATCCTTAATCGCGTTAGCGTCGAACTCCATGTCGGCAAACTGGAGGTTAACGCTCATACCCATGTTAGCACCAAGAGCGTATGAACGCTTGTTCATTGCCTCAACGACCTCCTCCTGGCTTGACTCCTTAACGAACTTCTCAACCTTGTTAATCTCGTTCTTGATTGACTTCATGTTCTGGCTCTCCTCAGACTGACTGTTGCAAGCCAATGTTGTCAATGACATGGCGATAACGCCCATTGCAAAAAATAGTTTTTTCATCTTTGTGTTTTTAAATTAGTTTTTATGTTTTATGTTATTCTGTTTTCACGTTACTATCCAACGCATTATCGGGAGATAAATTGTTATCCGCCTCAATAATTGTGCCCTCCTCGGCCTCCTTATCGAGGTTGCTGAACTCATCGACTACCTCGCCTTCATCCTCTTTTGCGTCTACGGGAAGCTCAATCTCATCCTCATCGACGATGAGTGTTACGGTGTAGCGGTCCTTGCCGATGTACTCCTTCATATCATCAATCACCACATTGTTGATGGTAAAGGCACCCTCGGGGAGGTCCTGATGCTGGAAACTCATGTAGTTTGTGATGATGCGGTTGCGGTGCTCCATCATCTGCACAATCTGCTTGTCGACAACATCACCATATAGCGTCATCGCCTTGGTCTGTGTGTTCATCATAGTTGGGTCTATGCCACGCGCCCTGAGCAGCGAGTCGGCATACTTCACCACTGCCTTGTTCGACATCTTGGTGTCGTTGATGCGCGAGAATGCCAACATGTCGAGGTAGCCCTTCTCCTCGCCATGCTTATAGTTGTAGTAGGCAATCTTAAGGTTGAGGTTTGCAAGACGCTGCACATCGCGCTTGTAGTTAACACGCTGTGTAAGACGCACTTTCACGGTGCTATCCTCCTTCAATGCCTCTGCCATCTTGTCCAGGCGTGCGTAGTGCTCCGAGTCGAGTCCTGGGTCGAGAAGGTCGAGGTTGATATGCTGGAAGGCATCCTGCTTTTTGCCCGCCATAAGCTCGAAGGGCGAAACGGCAATCTTGAGCATAAGACCACCTACGGCCTTCATGATGATTCTGCCGTATGAGAACTTTGGTGAGTCGAGGTGACCCGACACGGGAAGGTCGATGTCGATATGCTCATCCTTGTCGGTAAGTACCCACACCGCGAGGCGCAAGGGGAGCTTCACCTCTGGGTCGAGTGACTTATCGCGCTTGCCGAGTTTGAAGTTGTAGGTGCCGAACTGGTTGATGCCGCTGAGGCTACCGTTGCTCACCACATTCTGGCTGCGGAACGTGAGGTTACCATCCGTAATTGGGAAGCCTGTGAAGTGCTCAACATAGGGTGATATGCCCACCATGTCGACGTTGTTGAGCATGAGCATGAGGCTCTGGTTGTGGAAGTCGCTGAGTGAGCCATCCCAACGAAGCATCACAGAGCCCTGCTTGGGGAGCTTCGCACCGAGCGTAATCTTGTTGTTGCCCACCAAGTCTACGTTGTCACCCATGATAGAGATATCGCTGAGCTGATACTCAAAGAGGCGGTGCATGGTGTCGTCCGAATAGAGGAAGTCGCCGCCCTTAAGCTCCACATGGCCAATCTTGATATCCATGTCGGCAAGAGGAGTCTCCTCCTCGTTTGTGGTTACCGTAACGCGCTCCTTGACATCGTAGAGGTTCTCGCCCTCGGTTGTTGTTGTGCTCTCGATGGTGATGGTGGGGTCGTTGTAGAAGAGTGTGTCGAAGTTCGTAGAGCCATCCTTTGCAAGTATCATCTCCGAAGAGTAGCCATTCGCCTTGAGGTATGACAGGATGTAGCGCTGCTCGTCGATATTGAGCTCGTCGATACCGACATACAACTCATTAGCAAACAACACTTTGCCGCCCGTAGCCGTAGTGATAGCCAAGCCGTGCGCCGACGCCTCACCCGAGATATTCATAGCGGTTATCTCCATGACATTACCCTCCAGTTTGAGGTCGGCGGCGATGTTACCCTCCACGCTACCTACATTGAGGTATGGTGTCCAGTATTTGTATGTATCGGCGAGCTGGAAATCCTTAATCGAGCCATCGAAGAGGAAGTCCCAAGTTCCGAAGTTAAGCTCCAGGGTACCCTCCAATACCGCCTTGTCGTTAATTACGGTTGCAACATCGAGGTGCGAGATGCGGTCGTCGAGATAGAACGATGGGGTAGTGATGTCAAGCTCCGTAAGCTCCCAGCGCTGCTCTATCTCGTGGTCGAAATATGCAAAGTGACTACGCTTGATAGCGATGTTGTCGAGCGTCACAACCCATGGCTCGCCCTCCTCTGTCTCCTCCTCATCCGCGGGGTATCTCTCATCGAGGTATGCGAGCATGTCGTCGAAGTTGAACTCCTCGATATTCTGGTCGATGCGGAAGTATGCCTCCTCGGCATTCAGGCGTGTGATGTGGATGTGGTTGTCGAAGATTTCGCCTAAGGCAATGGCTGCATCGACATCGCCCAAGCGTGCAAAGTCAGTCTCGTCATCCGCCTCGTAGAGAACGACATTTGTTGCCGAGAGCTCACCCTTGAAGAGTTTGAGCCTGAGCTCATCCATCTCCACGCGGCGACCGACAAGGTCGGTGTCGTGCTTCTCGAGGTACCACTCGGCAATAGGGCCAAGCCATATGATAGCAGCGGCTATGGCAAGCACCACCACCGCGATAAGTGATAGTAGTGTCCACTTAATAGCTCGCTTCATGCCACCCTTACGCTTTGGTGTGCTATCTTTCTGTGTGTTATCGCTTTGCATAGTCATAACTATTTTTGCCACTTCATCGTAAAGTTGCGAAGTGGACGAATAATAAATCCAGGCAAGTATTTGCAGATGGGGATAAGGAGTTTGAACCACCAGTCGGGAACCACAACGCTACGACGGCGGAACATAGCCTTTAAGCCACGGCGCGCACAGCTCTTTGGCGACATCAGGATGCCTGTCTTAAGGCCGAAGCGCTGCAAATCCTTCGATAGGCCGTAGAGGTCTGTGGCGATGCCTGCGGGACAGATTGCCGTTACCGAGACACCCGTACGACGCAACTCCTTATTGAAGGCCTCGGTGAAACTCTTGACATAGGCCTTCGATGCGCTGTATAGTGCCAAGCCGGGGAAGGGCATCCATATGGAGTATGACGACATGTTGAGGATGAAACCCTTGCCGCGCTTGAGCATATCCTCGCCATAGAGACGGCACATCGAGCTTAGCGTGTAGTCGTGCAGGATGAGCAGGCGCTCAATGCGCTCCAGTGGGGTTGTCAAAATGTCGCAGTGCGAGAAGATGCCCGCATTGTTTATCACCACATCAAACTCGTAGCCCTCGCGCACAGTGTCGTCGTGGAGCGTGCGTGCAGCATCGGTCACAGCGAGGTCCATAACCCTGCCTATGCACTTCACGGAGTGGTGCTCCGCGATGATGCGTGCCTCGGTGGTGATGGCCTCGTCGATGTCCACCATGTAGAGGTTGTAGCCCTTGGCTGCGAGCTGCTCGGCATACTGGCGACCGATGCCCTTTGCAGAGCCTGTCACCAGTGCCCACGCCTTGCCACGGGGTACTTCGCCCAAATGCTTATTACATAAACACATAGCCAGACCTACTACTTAATTGAGTTAATCTCCTTCCACAAGCGCTCGGGGATGTGCTCCTTGCAGTTGTGGCAGCACTGCATATCTACCGAGTACATGCGTGCCATGCAGTAGTCGCGGTGGTCGCAGCCGCTGCGTGTAGCCATGTCGCCCTCCTTGAGCTTATTCACGAAGGCGGGGTCGTTGACCAAGGCGCGTGCCATCTGCACGAGCTCGAAGCCCTCGTCCAACACCTTCTCGATGCCCTCACGCGATACGAGGCCGCCAACATATACCAACGGACCCTTCAATGCCTCGCGGAACTTCTTGGCATTCTCCAAGAAGTAGCACTCCTCGAAGTCGTACTGCTTGATGAGCCACTGACCGAAGAGCGAAACAACGATTTTCTGAAGCCACTCGTTCCAGCCCATGTAGTAGCCCATGGTCTTTGTGGGGATGCGGCCGCGCATAACAGCCATTGGGGCCTTAGATACGAAGCCCGATGAGAGCACGATGCCATCGACACCAAATGTCTCAATCTGCTTTGCAATCTCGATAGACTCGGGTATCTGAATGCCGCGCTTGAAGCCATCCTCCATGTTGTGCTTAACCAAGACGCCCATGCCGCGCTTGCGTGCTGCCTCCATCACCTCCTCCAAGCACATGTTCATGAAGCGCATGCGGTTCTGCAACGAGCCACCATACTCGTCATGACGATGGTTGGTATAGGGTGAGAGGAACTGCGAGATGAGGTAGCCGTGACCTGCGTGCACCTCCACTGAGTCGAAGCCCGCGTTGTAGGCTGTCTCCACGGCTGTGCCGAAGTCCTTGGCGAACTGTCGTATCTCGGCGTGCGACATACGGCGGTGGAAGGTGGGTGAGTATAGGTTGAAGCCGTTTGAGGCTGAAACGGGGAAGCTGCCCGCCGTAGACCAGTGTGTCATGTTACCGCAGTGGCCAAGCTGAATGCCCACGGCAGCACCCTCGTTGTGTACAGCGTCCGTTAGGTCGCGGAGTGCGGGTACAATCTCGTCGCGTAACCACAGCTGCTTGTTGAATGAGATGCCGCTGCGGTTGATTGAGGCGTAGGCTACGGTTGTCATGCCGACACCGCCACGAGCTACGCTAACGTGGTAATCCTTGAGCTGCTGGGTGGGGGCGAAGTCCTTGCCCATAGACTCAAATGCTGCGGAGCGAATAACGCGGTTGCGGAGCGTTACGCTGCCAATTTTATAGGGAGTGAACAATTTTGACTCCTCGAGTCTCTTCTTGTTTTCCATAGTGCTATATTTGTTTGTGTCCAATTCGTTAGTAGATAAAGGGGAGGATGCGCTTACGCTTGAGCTCGGTGAACTCCTCGCCAAACTCCTTCTCGTTGCGCTTGTAGAGCGATGCCGAGCGAGGTCCGAGGTTCGCAAATGTCCAGAGCGCAAAGACAACACCTGCCCACGACCATGAGGCAATGGCGAAGCCTACCCACTCCATGAACTCGCCGAAGTAGTTCGCCGACGATACATACTTGAACATACCACCCTTGGGGATGTAGTGGTTGGTATCACCTGGCTTGCGTAGGTTGCGAATCACATAGTCCGAGTGGAGGTTTGTCGCGAAGCCAAAGAGGAATACCATTGTGCCAACATAGAAGTATGGCTGCGATAGCCAGCCCTCGTAGTTGCCATAGTAGAATATCCAGCAGCCCTGCATCACGGCGTTGAGCGTGTTGAATACCATGCCCATAAGCATGATGCCCACGGGCATCTTCGAGTTTCCGCGTATGAGCAAGGGGAAGATGAACGAACGCTGGAAGTAGTGCAGCTGAAATATGAAGAACAGTGCAAGTGGTGCTGCTTCGAACTTTACGGGTGACATCCACCACAGTACCGCCATGGCGATGAACACGGGGCACTCCATGAGCACCCACGCCACCTTGTTGGGCACGGGGAAGCCGAACTTGGGGTTGAAGAGGTAGCCATATCCCGCCTCGACAAAGTAGAGGGCGATGAATACGAACACAGCGATTGCTGCCATTACGATAAGAAATGTGTCGTAGTAGCCCTCAAACGAGTTGATAATGTCTAAAAACATATGTTGATGAGTTTGGTTAAATCCTTACGCGTAGGGGCACGCTCGCGCCCGCGCATACATATTTATATACAATTTGGCGCAAAGATAACAAAAAAAATCTTATTTGGTATATTTCGGATTAATTTAGGGAGCAAAGAGATTAAAGCTGTGCTCCTTTTGACGCTTTCATCAAGAAATGCCACCCACCCTATAAGGATATAAATTTCTTGTGAGAAGGGGAGGCTTTGTCCATCACAAGAGAACCTTTCCCGCTTGCACTCTCAATTTCTTGTCAGAGTGGTGCAGATGTGTCGCTGACATGAAAAAACCACCGACGGGTAGTACTTGGCGTACATCCCATTGGTGGTTTTAATTGAAGCGGCGCAGATGCGCCACTATCACAAGAAATTAGAAGATGTTTTTGCGAATAATAGTCTGCTCACGGTCGGGGCCTACCGATACAACGGCAACCTCCGTGCGAGTCAACTCCTCGAGCTTTGCAATGTATGCCTTGGCATTTGCAGGAAGCTCATCGTAAGACTTGACGGCTGTGATGTCCTCGCTCCAGCCAGCCATCTCGATGTACTCAGCCTCCACGCGCTCAAGGTCTGCGATGGTCGAGGGAACATAGTCGATAGCCTTGCCATCGAGTTTGTAGCCTGTGCAGATGCGAATCTTCTCCAAGCCTGACAATACGTCGAAGAGCATGAGCGATAGGTAGTTAACACCGCTGATGCGACGCACGTGGTTGAGGATTACGGTATCCAACCAACCCACACGACGGGGACGGCCTGTTACTGTGCCATACTCGTGACCACGCTCGCGGATGTAGTCTGCGCGCTCGTCGAAGAGCTCCGTGGGGAATGGACCCTCACCTACGCGAGTTGTGTATGCCTTGGCCACGCCCATTACGTTGTTGATGTAGCGGGGTGCAAGACCAGTATTTACGGGTACGCTTGCTGCTGTGGGGCTTGACGATGTCACGAATGGGTATGTACCGTGGTCGATGCAGAGCATCACACCCTGTGCGCCCTCAAACAACACCTTCTTGCCCTCCTCTACGAGCTTGTTGAGGAGCACCGATGTGTCGCAAATCATAGAGCGGAACTTCTCACCGTATGCGAGATACTGGTTGTAGATTGTGTCGAAGTCGCAGGGCTCCATGCCGAGTGCCTGAAGCTCGATGTTCTTCTGCGCGAGAGCATCCTTGAGGCGCTCTGCGAAGTACTCCTTGTTCAAAAGGTCACCCATGCGGATGCCTACGCGGCTGTACTTATCGGTGTATGCGGGGCCGATACCCTTCTTTGTTGTGCCAATCTGGCGGCCACCCTTGAGTGCCTCGTATGCGCCGTCGAGCATTGCGTGATAGGGCATTACGCAGGCTGCGCGGTCCGAGATGAAGAGTTTGTAGTCGGTGATGCCCGACTTGTGCAAGCGGTCGAGCTCCTCCTCCAACGATGCGGGGTTGATGACCATGCCGTTTGCCATGACATTTATGATGTGGGGGTTGAAGACTCCCGAGGGTATAGACTGCAATGCGAACTTCTTGCCGTCGAAGACGATGGTGTGACCTGCGTTGTTACCGCCCTGGTGACGTACTACAACGTCGGCATCGCCTGCATAGAAATCGGTGATTTTACCCTTTCCCTCGTCGCCCCACTGGGCGCCTACAACTACCAAAGTATTGCTCATAGTTTTAATTTTTTGTAGCCATTTATGTTGCCCACAATGTCGGGGGTATCCCGTGGGCATAATTTTACGCCTACAAAAGTAGTAAAATTTATTTAACTTACACCACACAAACTGCTTAAAGTTATCAACATGTTGTGATATTTTTGGCTTTGGCGGAAAAATGGTGGCGTAAATGGCGGGAAATTTATTGCTAATTCGCAGCATATTCCCAATTTCTTGTTAGAAGGGGTTAGGTTTGGCCTCGATATGAAAATAGCCCGAATGGGTGATTACCCCCCCCCACGCCCCTAATTTCTTGTCAGAGTGGTGCAGATGTGGTGATGATATGAAAAATCCCCGGATGGGTAGTACTTTGCGTACGTCCCATTCGGGGATTTGATTGAAGCGCCACAGATGCGCCACTATCACAAGAAATATTACTTGATGCGCTCGTAGTACTCACGAGTACGAGTATCAACGCGAATCTTGTCACCTGTGTTGATGAACAAAGGCACCTTAACAGTAGCACCTGTGTTTACAGTAGCAGGCTTGAGTGAGTTTGTAGAAGCGGTATCGCCACGAACACCGGGCTCAGTGTAAGTAACCTCCATATCTACGATAGGGGGCAACTCAGCCGAGAGAACGGTCTCCTTCTCTGTGTGGAACATAACCTCGACGATCTGGCCGTCAGCCATGAGGTCAGCGTTGTTGATGAGCTTCTTGTCGATGTTGATCTCCTCGAAAGTCTCAGTGTGCATGAAGTGTGCACCGAGGTCATCCTCATATGTGAACTGGTAGGGACGGCGCTCTACGCGTACCTGCTCAATCTTCTGTGATACTGAAGAGAAGGTCTTGTCGAGAACGTTGCCATTCTCGAGGTTCTTGAGCTTTGAACGCACGAATGCGGGACCCTTACCGGGCTTGCAGTGCTGGAAGTCAACAACGATAAATGTCTTACCGTCCATCTCTACGCACATACCAATCTTGATGTCAGATGCTGTAATAGTCATAATAAATGTTGTTATTTAGTTAAATTATATAATCTAAAATGGTGTGGTTGCCCTAATTACAACCGCGCAAAGGTAACAAAAAATTAGTAATTAGTAATTAGCAATTAGTAATTTTTAGAAAAAAGTTAGCATACAACACTCTTTATGCCCACTCGTATGCTTAAAAATATCACTAATTCATGAGAATTTCACCACATTACTCACTACTCATTACCCATTACTCATTATATTTAACTATATTTGCGTAGTTTTTGTATTGAATAATCGTAACACTTAAGCATTACGACTATGATAGATAAGCAGCATGGTCTGCCCGAGAGCAACGACTTCTCGGCTGACGACAGACGATTTATGCAGATGGCGATAGACCTCTCGATAGCCAACATAGACAACGGTGGCGGACCCTTTGGTGCTGTCATCGTCAAGGATGGCAAGGTGGTGGCAACGGGTGCTAACCGCGTGACAGCCAACAACGACCCCACAGCACATGCCGAGGTGGTGGCGATACGCAACGCCTGTCGCGAGTTGGAGAGCTTCGACCTTGCGGGATGCACCGTATACGCATCGTGCGAGCCATGTCCCATGTGCTTGAGCGCAATATATTGGGCGGGCATAGAGCGCATCTGCTATGCCAACACCAAGCGCGACGCCGCGGCAATATCGTTCGATGACTCGTTCATATACGACCAGCTGCGCCTCGACTACGACCGCCGCTCGATACATTGCGAGCACTTCATGCGCAAGGAGGCCCTTGCCGCATTCCGCAAGTGGGAAGATACGGTCGACAAAATAGAGTACTAACGCATCAATTAGAAATGAGTAATTAGCAATTAGTAATACACTGGTAATCACTATTAAAACCAAAAACTATGAACCTAAAATACAATGTTGATGACCGCATGCCTGCGGGGCAACTTGCCCTATACGCAATACAGTGGTTTGTGCTCTGCATAGCCGTTGTATCGACGAGCGTCTTTGTGGCGCAAGGCTCGCCCGCAGAAAAGCTCTTCTACTCACAAAAGCTCTTTGCCGTGATAGGACTCACAGGCTTTGTGCAAGTGGTGTGGGGACACAGGCTCCCGCTCGTCGTAGGTCCAGCAGCCGTACTGCTTGTTGGCGTGTTGTCCTCGCTCGCGGCAGAGGCAGAGACAACGACCATATACAGCTCCATAGCCATTGGTGGCGTACTGGTGTCGCTGCTCACCATTAGCGGACTTATGCGATATGTGCAGCGTATATTCACACCACGCATCATCGTGGTGATACTCATGCTCATAGCCTTCACGCTTGCGCCAACAATCACCAACCTTGTATTCCCTGCCAAGGCATCACACGAGGTACACATCTTCGGACTGCTCTTTGCCATTGTGGGCGTCGTTGTCATGGTCATACTCAACCGCACACTCAAGGGCGTCGCCAAGAGCCTCGTCATACCCATCGCACTCGTTGCGGGCAGCGTACTCTATTTTACACTCTTTGACACACCCACGCGCACAGCAAGTGCCGCATCGCTCGACAAGCTCCTTATCAGCGAGTTTAGCGCCGACTGGAGTCTTATCGTGGCATTCACGATATGTTATATCGCCCTCGTCATAAACGACATAGGCTCTATGGGCTCGTTGGGTGCTATGCTCGGCATCGAGGACATGGAGCGTCGCACGAAACGCGGCTTGGGCATCACAGGTGCGATGAACATCCTCGCAGGTGCTGTGGGCGTGCTCGGTCCTGTGAACTACTCTATGAGCCCGGGCGTTATAGCCTCAACGGGATGTGCATCGCGCTATGCGCTTATTCCCGCATCGTTGCTCCTTGTGCTCTCGGCACTCTTTCCCGATGTTATTTGGGTGCTCACAGCCATACCCTCGCCCGTCATAGGCGTGATACTCCTCTTCTTGATGAGCACACAGCTTGCCGCCTCATTCGAGATGATGCACGCCAAGCAGGCAGCGATAACCTTTGCCGATGCGCTGACTCTCGGACTACCCGTGATGGTTGCCATGCTCTTCCAGCTTATGCCCAAGGGCATCGCACCCGAGGTGATACAACCATTAGTGGGCAACGGCTTTGCGATGGGCGTAATCACGGTAATCGTCATGGAGCACGTCATAAATCGACCCAAAAGTAGATAGCAGGGTGTGAATATATGGGCGGAAAGTTGTTAAATAGATTTTGTTTAATTACCTTTGCGCCCGATTTTTTCCAAGCAATTACTTATTAATATTATAACTAACCCTAATTTTTACCAACATGAGAGAATGGTTAGACACTGTGCTTCTGGGTCCATCAGTCGCACACACCGTTTTCATCTTGGCGATTGTCATTGCCTCGGGCTTGGCATTGAGTCGCATCAAGATTAAGGGTATCTCATTGGGTATGACATGGATACTCTTTACGGGTATCGCCGCAGGACACCTCCTCGGCATGTTCGACGCTTCGGACGCCATACACCACGACACCCTGCACTTTGTCAAGGAGTTTGGTCTCATACTCTTTGTGTTCTTCATCGGTCTGCAGGTAGGACCTTCGTTCTTCTCGTCACTCAAGGGTGGTGGCTTGAAGCTCATCGGTCTTGCTGCCCTCGTAATCCTACTTGGCGCATGCGTGACCCTCGCCATCCACTACATCACTGGCGAGCCACTCCCCACAATGGTGGGTATCATGTCGGGTGCTGTAACCAACACACCTGGTCTTGGTGCTGCACAGCAGGCATTTGCCGACTCGGGTATTGTCGATAAGGCACTCACAGACTCTATCTCACTCGGCTATGCTGTAGCATATCCCTTGGGTGTTGTCGGCATCATCGCCACAATCATCATCATGCGCTATGTCTTGCGCGTGGACTTCAAGAAGGAGGATGAGGCACTCAAGGCATTGAGCAACGAGGCAAACCTCCCCCACCGCTACTCTGTGGAGTTCACCAACGAGATGCTCGCGGGTAAGACCATCGCCATTGCACACATGCTCATCAACCGCCAGTTCGTGGTGTCACGCATCATGCACTCAACAGGCGAGATTACCATGGCGGATGGCAACTCACCACTTGCTATTGGTGATAAATTGCGCGTAATCTGCTCGGAGGAGGACAGCGAGGCTATTCTCGCATTCTTCGGTCACCCCATCGAGATGACCGCAGATGAGTGGGGCGCAACAGCCATGCAGTCTACACCCCTCGTGTCGCGTCGTATCCTTATCACACGCGAGGAGATTAACGGCAAGAAGTTCTCTGACCTCCGTCTCCGCACACGCTACGGCATCAACATCACTCGCGTACACCGTGCTGGTGTCGACCTTCTTCCCTATCAGGGTATGGAGCTCCAGGTGGGTGATAAGGTGATGGTTGTAGGTCCCGAGGCAGCGGTAGCACAGGCAGAGAAGGTGCTCGGCAACTCGCTCAAGAAGCTCGACCACCCCAATTTGTTGCCCGTATTCTTGGGTATCGCACTCGGTGTATTGCTCGGCACACTCCCCTTGTTGAGAGTACCCCAGCCCGTTAAGCTCGGTCTTGCAGGTGGTCCTCTTATCATCGCTATCCTCTTGGGTAAGTATGGTCCTCACTTCGGTTTGGTGACCTACACAACCATGAGTGCCAACCTCATGCTTCGCGAGATAGGTCTTGCACTCTTCCTCGCTGCCGTAGGTATTGGCGCAGGTGATGGCTTCGTGGATGCCGTTGTTAATGGCGGTTACAAGTGGGTAGGCTATGGTGTTCTTATCACCGTTATCCCATTGGTCATTGTGGCACTTATCGCACGTCTCAAGTTCAAGATAAACTACTACACGATGATGGGTATGATGTCGGGTGCTATGACCGACCCCCCAGCACTTGGCTTCTCAAGCACCTCGGCAGGTAACGACATGCCTGCAATGGGCTACGCTACGGTATACCCCGTTGTGATGTTCTTGCGCGTGCTCACCGCACAGTTGCTCATGCTTATGGCTATCCCCGCGCTCGCGGCTGCAACGCCCACTGAAGAGGCAATCACTCCCGTAGAGGAGGTTGCAGTGGTTGAAACAATCGAGCAGACCACCGAGGAGGTTGCAGAGACTCCCGCTGCCGACATTCAGTTTGAGGAGGTAGAGGTATCATTGGAATAATTCACACATACTCTATAAAACTAATAGCGGACATTTTCAGTGTCCGCTATTAGTTTTATATTACATAATAAATGAGTAACGCCTCGCAAATATATCGCAAAAGCTTACCCACAAACAACCACCACGCCGTAGGCAAAAACTTCGCCTTATAGAAGCCAAGGACTATGGCAAAGACATCGCCAACAAATGGCACCCACGATGTTATGGCGAGCAGCGGGCCCCATCGGTCGACACGCGCCTTCTGCTTCGCGATGCTCTCGGGCTTAACGCCGAAATACTTTTCCAGCCACTCGGTCTTACCGAGCCAGCCCATGCCGTAGCTTATGAGTCCACCAAGCCAGTTGCCGAGCGTCGCCACAGCGACAATAGCCACAGGATTGCAACCCGCAGCCACGAGGCCACCAAGTACAATATCGGAGCTAAAGGGCAAAATGGTAGCAGCCAAGAGGGCACTTACGAACATGCCCAAGTATCCCCACTCGAGAAGTATA
>JAZRJJ010000008.1:0-10866 GCA_045645705.1 Alistipes sp.
GCAGCCTGCATATCGTTGGTGATGGTTACGCCTGAATGCTTGGCGTCGAAGTTAATCAATTTCATAGTCGTAAAGTATTGAGTTTATTAATGTTATTTATCGTAAAATCTGTGTCAACGACTGCATGGCATCGCGTGCCGAAGCGCCCTCGTAGAGCACCTCCCACACCTTGTCGGCGATGGGCATGTCGATGTTGCGGCGCATGGAGCTCTGGCGTATGCAATCTGCGGCATAGTAGCCCTCGGCAATCATCGTCATCTCGTTGAGCGCGCTCTTCACGGAGCAACCCTTACCAAGCAGCGTGCCGAGGCGGCGGTTGCGGCTAAGGGGCGAGTAGCATGTAACCAAAAGGTCGCCCATGTATGCCGCAGCGTTGATGTCGCGATTCTCCAATGGCACAGCCTCGTCGATGAAGCGCTTCATCTCTGCCGAGCAGCCCGCGATAAGTACAGCAAGGAAGTTGTCGCCATAGCGCAAACCTACGGCCATGCCGACGGCTAAAGCGTAGATATTCTTCATGATAGCAGCAGCCTCGACGCCCAATACATCGTTCGAGATTGAGCAGCGGAAGAAGTCGTTGGCAAGCACATCGCGCACCCTCTCGGCGGTCTCCTTCGACTCGCTCGCCACGGTGAGGTACGACAACTGGCACTGTCCCACCTCCTCGGCGTGTGAGGGACCTGTTACGACTGCGAGGTTCTCCATCGGGATGTCGTAGTAGCGGTTCATGTGCTCGACGATTGTGAGGTAGTCGCCAGGGATGATGCCCTTGACTGCCGAAACCACAATCTTGTCGGCGAGGCTCTCGGTCAGAGGCTCGAGGAACTTCTTGAAGAATGCCGAAGGCATTGCAAGAATTACTATATCGGCATCGCGCACAACGGCGTTGATATCATCTGAGGGGGTAATGAACTCCTGGTCGATGTAGCACCAGGGGAGGTATTTAGGGTTGCGACTGCGCATCTTGAGCGACTCACGAATCTCGTCGTTGAGCACGAGCCAATCCACATGGTGGTGGTTTACGGTGAGCGTCTTTACGATGGCTGTTGCCCAGCTGCCGTAGCCGAGTACGGCGCAACGGGGTTTTGTGTTTGTGTCCATAAGCAAAAAATTATAGACAAAATTAATAAAAAAAAGTTAAAACTCTTGCAAATTCTCCATTTCTTTTTTCTATCTTTGCAAGTGAGTTAGGGGTGCTTATTCATAGAATAAGCGTAAACCGCTCTGGGATAAATTGTTACGACATGCGGCGGCGGTGCCGAGTGTCGAAACTTTTTGTCTAAATGCTTCAACCAGACGAGTCATCCTCGGCTGGCGGGGCAATGTTGATACAAGGAAAATAATAAAACGATTAGATATGGGACTTTTTTCACTTACGCAGGAGTTAGCTATTGACCTCGGTACGGCCAATACACTCATCATGCACAATGGCAAGGTCGTCGTTGACGAGCCTTCTATTGTTGCGCTTAGCATCAAGACTGGTAACCTCATGGCTATCGGTAACAAGGCACGCCTTATGGATGGTAAGACTCACTCTGACATCCGCACCATCCGTCCCTTGCGCGACGGTGTTATCGCAGACTTCGAGGCTACGGAGCTTATGTTGCGCGGACTTATCAAGAAGGTGAACGCAGCACGCGGTATGTTTGCACCCTCACTCCGCATGATGATTTGTATCCCTTCGGGCTCTACAAATGTTGAGATTCGTGCCGTGCGCGACTCTGCACAGCATGCTGGTGGTCGTGAGATTTACCTCATCTTCGAGCCTATGGCCGCAGCGCTTGGTGCTGGCCTCGATGTGGAGGCTCCAGAGGGTAACCTCATCATCGACATCGGTGGTGGTACTTCGGAGATTGCTTGTATCTCGTTGGGCGGTATCGTATGCTCAAAGAGTATCAACGTGGCGGGTGATGTCTTTACGAACGACATCCAGAACTATGTTCGTCAGCAGTATGAGATTCGTATCGGTGAGCGTACTGCCGAGAACATCAAGTGCGCTATCGGTGCTGCAGTTCCCGAGTTGGAGAACGAGCCCGAGGACTTCGTATTCACAGGCTCGAACATGCGTACAAACATGCCACACGAGGTTAAGTTGAACTATAGCGAGATTGCCTACGCTTTGGATAAGTCGCTCGTGAAGCTCGACAACGCCCTCATGGAGGTGTTGGAGTCTATGCCACCCGAGCTCTACTCTGATGTTGTGAAGAACGGTATCTACCTCGCAGGTGGTGGTGCTCTTATCAAGGGCCTTGACCAGCGCTTGTCGAAGAAGTCGGGTCTTCCTGTACACATCGCCGAGGATCCATTGCGCGCTATTGCCCGCGGTACTTGCATCGCGTTGAAGAACATCGGCAACTTCTCATTCCTCCTCGGTGGCGAGAAGTAGTGGTATAGAGATTCGGAAAATGAGATAATGGGGCAGCCGAGTGCTGTCGCAACAACTTCAAAAGGGAGGCTGTCGGCATGCGTGTTTGGCAGCCTCTTTCCAACAAGATTATGCATCGACTTATAGAGTTCATAAAGCGCATATACATCGTGCTTCTCTTCCTCCTTGTCGAGGGTGTGGCGCTGTGGTGCTACGCCACGGCAACGCCCTACACGGAGTCGAAGATTCTGGCGCGCACAACAGCGTTTGGCAATAGTGTGAGTGGCGCTATCAACGACGCCCGCAACTTCATGTCGCTACCCGACGAGAATAGTAAGCTTGCAAAGCGCGTGGCACAACTCGAGGAGCAGCTCGAGAGCCGCGACCTCACAATCAGGGAGCTTACGCATGCTGATGATGGCGCACCCATAGTAGACAGCATCGACTCGAAGTTCCGTTATCACCATGCACATGTGGTGTCGATGACGACAAACCGCCTGCGCAACTACATCATTGTTGACCGTGGTACGAAGGATGGCATCTACGAGAATATGGGTGTCATAACCCCCACCAAGGAGCTTGTCGGCACGGTGGTGTCGTGCTCGGAGAACTACTCTGTGGTTATGCCCATGCTCAACACACGCTTCAAGGTTGGTGGCCGTCTGGTCGACAACGACTATGTCTGCTCGATATACTGGGAGGGTGAGTCACGCTACGAGGTGCTTGCAGTCGAGATTTCGAAGTATGCCGAGCCCAAGAGCGGCATGGTCATCAACGTGGTGTCCGACAGAATGCCCCGCGATGTGAAGATTGGTACGGTGGAGAGTTGCAAGCTCAACGCCTCGAAGACGGCATACAGCGCCGTTGTGGAGATTGCTGCCGAGATGCAGCGACTTGGCGATTTGCTCATTGTTGAGAACCGCGATGAGACCGAGTTGTATAACCTAATGAGTACGATTGAGGAGTAGTCGTATAGCTCAAACCTTTGAAATTCAATGTTTAAGAACCTATCATATTTGTGGATGGCGATAGCTATCATGCTCGTGCAGATATTCCTGCTCGATGAGCTCTCTATAGCCATGTGGCTTCGCCCTATGATATTTCCGCTGATTGTTATCCTCTTGCAGATGGAGTGGCGCACGATATGGGCGTTGCTCATCAGCGTTATTGTTGGCGTCGTGATGGATGTGGCACTCGGTGGCGCAGGCCTCTACACCGCAACCATCGTGCCGCTGGCCATGATACGCCGCTGGATACTCTTCCTCACCACACGCCGCAGCATCGAGCAGGGTGACCAGACATCACTCCTCTCGCGCTTGAGCCGTGGTCAGCTTATGGGCTACACCGTTACGATGCTCGCCATTCACCACACGCTCTTCTTTGCGATGGAGGCATTGTCGTTGGCACACCCCTTCTTGTTGTTGGCTACGATAATCTCGAGCACGCTGCTCTCTACGGCTGTGGCATGGCCCATCATCAGAATATTTACCCTTAAAATCGTCTCAAAGTAATGAATAATAGGGGTAGGGTATATTACAACATCCTGCGTCTTGTTGTCGTGGGAGTGGGCTTTGTGCTGCTCGCTCGCTTGATGTGGCTACAGTTGAACTCGGACGAGTACAAAGAGAAGGCGCGCTCAAACAGCATCGAGAGCGTTGTGGAGTTCCCCATGCGTGGCGAGGTGCTCGACCGCAATGGCGAGTATATCGTCAAGAGCCGTTCGTGCTACGATGTCATGATTATCTACAAGGAGCTACCCAAGGAGGGCTTCGACACTGCACGCCTCATCGGCATCCTCGACATCTCGCGCGAGAAACTCGACAAGCACCTCCGTGATGCTCGCCGCAGCCCTCGTGCCTCGATTTTGGTTGTGGGCTACCTCTCGCAGGACAACAAGTTGCGCCTCGATGAGATGAACATCTCGGGTATCACGACGCGCTATCGTACGGCGCGCGAGTATCCCCGCAAGGTGGGAGGCAACCTTTTGGGCTATGTGAGTGAGGTTAACCGCGAGCAGGTGGATAAGTTGCCAAACTATGTCGCTGGTGAGTACATCGGCTCGAATGGTCTGGAGTCGGCATACGAGGATGTATTGCGAGGCAAGAAGGGTGTCAAGTACTACAACATAGATGCCCACCGCGCCATCATTGGACCATATAACGAGGGTAATAGTGACATACAGCCAGAGCGAGGCTTGCAGCTCGTCTCGACAATCGATGTGCGCCTGCAGGAGTTTGCCGAGGATTTGATGGAGGGTAAGATAGGCTCGGTCGTAGCCATCGAGCCCGCAACGGGAGAGATTCTCGTTATGGTGAGCTCGCCATCGTATAACCCCGACCTCTTGGTGGGTCGCCAGCGCGGTAACAACTACATGGAGCTCTTCCACGACCAGCGCAACCCACAGTTCAACCGCTCGGTGAAGGCGAAGTATCCTCCGGGCTCAACATTCAAACTTGTGCAGGGCCTTATCGCCATGCAGGAGGGTGTGCTCACACCAAGCATGCGCTACCCCTGTCACATGGGTTACAAGTATGGTGGCCGTACTATGGGCTGCCACGCCCATGAGTCGCCTCTCGACCTGCGCGATGCTGTGGCACAGTCGTGCAACGCCTACTTCTGTCAGGTGTTCAAGGATATGATTACCAACCCCAAGTATGGCAGTGTGAAGGAGGGTGTGCGCGTGTGGAATGACTATGTCTACAGCTTCGGCTTCGGTCGCAAGCTCGGCACAGACCTCTATGGCGAGGGCTCGGGAAATGTCCCCACGCCAGAGTTCTACGATAGGGTCTACAACGGCAGATGGAACTATGGTTCGGTGTTGTCGTGCTCTATCGGTCAGGGCGAGATGGGTTGTACACCATTGCAGATGGCAAACCTCGCCGCCATCATCGCTAACCGTGGCTACTACTACACGCCTCACCTCATCAAGAAGATTGAGGGTCGTGACTCCATCGATGCGCGCTTCTACGAGCGTCACTACACCATGGTCGACTCCATCAACTTCGTGCCTATCGTAGAGGGTATGTGGCGAAGTGTCAATGTCTCGGGTACATCGCGCACGGCATACCTCAAGGGCTGGGATGTGTGTGGTAAGACGGGTACGGCGGAGAACTCGGGTCCCGACCACTCTACTTTCCTCTCGTTCGCACCCAAGGATAACCCCAAGATTGCCATCTCGGTATATGTGGAGCATGGTGGTTTCGGTTCGGCCATTGCGGTGCCCATCGCCTCGCTTATCGAGGAGATGTACCTCACGGGTAGTGTCGAGCGTCCCGAACTTATCGAGAGGGTGAAGGCTGCAAAACCCAACTATCGCATCTACGATGAGAAGCAGCGTAAGTATGATGCAAAACGTAACAAGAAGTAATACAACGGAGATATGATTTCGCAGTATAACATATCGTCAAGGCAGCGAAACAACTCGCTCTTTGGCAAGGTGGACAAGGTGGCGCTACTCTTGTATGTGGCCATCGTGGCACTCGGTCTGTTGTTCATTACCTCGGCATCCTACGACCCCGACACCGAGAGCATCTTCTCGTTCAGCCATAACTACATGAAGCAGGCGGTGTGGATTGGCATATCCTCTGTCGTGGTCACGGTGGTGTTGCTGCTCGACAGACGCCTGTTCCATATGTTTGCCGTGCCCGCCTATGTCCTAGGTGTGGGTCTGCTTGTTGCCGCGCTCATCTTTGGCCGCGAGGTCAATGGCGCAAAGGCGTGGTTCGAGTTCGGAGGCTTCAGAGTGCAGCCCGTGGAGTTTGCCAAGATAGCCACGGCGATGATGATGGCGCGCGTGATGAGCGACTATTCGTTCAATATCAACCGTCTGGTGGACCTCGTAAAGGTGGCTGCGGTAATCCTGCTCCCCTTCTCGATTATTGTGCTGCAGAACGATACGGGTTCGGGTCTTGTGCTTGGCGCCTTCATCTTCGTGTTCTTCCGCGAGGGCTTGTCTAAGTATATCTACTTCCCGGTTATATACACCGTCTTTTTGTTTGTGGTGTCGCTAATCTTCGAGCCCGTCGTAATCTTTACGGCGCTGCTTGTACTATTCACCCTCTACAGCTTTCTCAAGCATGGCGCCTTTATCGGTCACCTGCGCTATGTGCTTATAATCCTGCTTGTGGCTATGCTCCTGGCGGTATTCACCCCCTTGAGCGGCTATGCGGCGCTGATGATTGCGGTATCTATTGCCATTGTGGTGCTTCTCGTCTTTGTCTTTAAGACGCACACGCTCACGCTGCTTTGGCCCATCGTGCTCTTTGTCTACGCCATGGTCTTTGTGCCTACGAGCGACTACCTCTTCTCGAAGCTCGAGCCTCACCAGCAGAACCGCATCCGCATCTTCGTGGGCATGGTGGATGACCCCCAGAATGTGGGATATAATGTCAACCAGTCGGAGATTGCCATAGGCTCGGGAGGACTCTTTGGCAAGGGCTTCCTCGAGGGCACGCAGACGCGCTACAACTTTGTGCCCGAGAAGCATACCGACTTCATCTTCTGCGTCGTGGGCGAGGAGTTCGGCTTCATAGGCTGCTTTGTTGTTATCGCGCTATACGTAGCCCTCATCCTGCGCCTCATGCGCATGGGCGAGCGCATCAAAGAGCCCTTCGGCAGAGTATACTGCTACTCGGTTGCGGCGATGTTGCTCCTGCATGTTCTGGTCAACATCGGCATGACCATAGGACTGATGCCCGTGATGGGTATCCCCTTGCCGCTGATGAGCTATGGTGGCTCGTCGTTGTTGGCATTCTCGATACTTATAATGATTGCAATACGTCTCGATGCTTCGACTTCGGACAATGATATGAGCATGAAATATTGATTATGAATAACGAAAGATTGATATTTGTAACGAACGACGACAGCTACCTCTCGAAGGGCTTTCGTCATGCTGTGGAGCTCGCTTCACGCTTCGGCAGGGTTGTGGCCATCGCGCCCGATAAGGTGCAGAGCGGCATGAGTCAGGCCATCACGATTAACGCACCCCTCTTCTTGCGCCGTGTTGAGGAGCGTGAGGGTGTCGAGATATACGCCTTTTCGGGTACTCCCGTTGACTGCGCAAAGATTGCCTTCGACCACTTCTTCGAGGGTCGCAAGGTGGACCTCGTGCTATCGGGCATCAACCACGGCTCGAATGCTGCGGTGAATGTTATGTACTCGGGTACTATGGGTGCCGCTATCGAGGGTAGCTTCTATGGCGTTCCCTCGGTGGGTCTGTCGGTTGACGACCATAGCGCCGATGCCGACTTTGAGGGTGCTGTGGAGTGTGGCGAGCGCATCATACGCGCAATCCTCAATAATGAGATGTCGCTTCCCCGTCCCTTGTGCCTCAATGTAAATGTGCCCCGCTGTGCCGCGTCGGAGATTCAGGGCATACGCCTTTGCCGCCAGACGCGTGGCTTCTGGCGTGAGGACTTTTATGCGCGTCAGGATCCCCAGGGCAGAGATTACTTCTGGCTTACGGGAGCATTCCAGAATGCCGAGCCCGAGGCGGAGGATACCGACGAGTGGGCATTGGTACATAAGTATGTGAGCGTCGTTCCCGTGCAGGTGGATATGACCGACTACCGCATGCTCAAGAGCCTTGACGGCCTTATTAAGTAATTTTGCGCGATATGACAAGCGTTGAGATACTCACGATAGTCTCGATAGTGATGCAGTTTGTGGCGATTGCCATGTCGCTGCTGCTGCTGAACCACACGCGCTACAAGGCGTTGTGGATATGCTGTATCGTGGGTCTTGCGATGCTTACGGTGGAGCGAGGCCTCGACCTCGGCATCTTCGGCGAGGAGGCTATCTCGGATTTGGCCCTTGCGTGGGTGGGCATCATACTCTCGTTGAGCTACTCGTTGAGTGTCTTCTTCGGCAGGCTCCTCGTGCGCCATGTTGAGCGAGTCACACAGCAGCGCCGCGAGCTTGAGAATAGGCTTATGACCGCGGTACTCCGCACCGAGGAGCGTCAGCGTGCTACCTTCTCGCGCGAGCTGCACGATGGCCTTGGCCCACTGCTTTCGTCGGCGAAGATGTCGCTCTCGGCACTCGGACGCGCAGATATGGATGACAAGAGCCGCGAGATGCTACACAACACCTCGGCAGTTATCGAGGAGGCTATACGCTCCCTGCGCGAGATATCGAACAACCTCTCGCCACATGTGCTCAATAACTTCGGCCTTGTGCACGGCATCAAGAACTTTGTTGAGAGGGTGGGGGCTATGCACTCTCGCGAGATAATACTCCGCACACGCCTTCAGGATGAGCGCTTCGATGCCAATATCGAGGTTATCCTCTATCGCGTGGTGTGCGAGCTTGTGAACAACTCATTGAAGCACTCGGCATGCCAGCGCATAATAATCGAGATAAACAAGGTTGGCAACAACATCGTCGTGGACTACCGCGACAATGGCAAGGGATTTAATATTGTAGAGGTGGAGAATGCGGGCATGGGTCTCTCGAACATCAAGTCGCGCATATCGTCGCTCGGAGGTAAGATACGCTTCGACTCCAAGCCTGGAGGTGGCATGCTCGCGCATATCGAGGTCAGCACAACGGGCGAGATAGTGCAGCTCGCGGGCGACATCTACGAACAAGTATATGGAAAGAGAAATGGAAGGAAAAAACGTAAACATAGCGCTGGTCGATGACCACACCCTCTTCCGCACAGGATTGCGCGGATTGCTATCGATGCGTGAGGGTTTTAATGTCGTAGCCGATGTGGGCAGTGGCGAGGAGTTCCTCGAGGTGTTGCCCTCGTTGGAGGTGGACGTAGTATTCATGGATATATCGATGCCAGGTATCAATGGCGTTGAGACAACGCGTCGTGCACTCCAGTTGCGCCCCGACCTCCATGTCATAGCCCTCTCTATGTATGGCGACGACCACTTCTACAAGCTTATGCTCGATTCTGGTGCCTCGGGCTTCCTGCTCAAGGACTCCGACATCGAGGAGGTCTACGCCTCGGTGGATGTTGTGTCCGAGGGCGATAGCTACTTCAGTGAGGCGTTGCTCGGCTCCATTACGCGCAACATGAGCCGCATAACCATCCCCGAGGTATCATCCGAGGATGCACTCTCCGACCGCGAGGTGGAGATTCTCGTTGAGGTGTGCCGTGGTCTTTCGAACCAGGAGATTGCCGACAAGCTCTTTATCTCGAAGCGCACCGTAGACAAGCACCGTGCCAATATCCTCGAGAAGACGGGGTGTAAGAATACGGCGAATCTTGTGGTCTATGCTATAAAGAACCATTTGGTTGAAATTTAGCGTGATAGCGGCGCGTTAGCGGCACATCCCTAAAAGTAAACCACCATGGGCTGTACTACCTTGTACTATCCCATGGTGGTTTCTTTTGTGATGCACCACTACCACACCACTCTGACGCTAAATTTGGGGTTGTGGTGCTAATGCCCCAATCCTCCGACTCTCTCTTTGGCGCAGAATTTGCCCATGCGCATATTATGGAGAATAAAGGCGTTATACGGGCACATGTAGCCCTCATCTTTTGCAACCTCGTATGGGCGTGCGACTACCCATTCTATAACCTTCTGCTGGGTAAGTACATATCGCCCCTCGCCATGGTTACCGCCTCGCTCGTTGTGGCGGCAGCGCTATCGTGGATACCGACCATATGGCAGGGGTGCGAGCGTATAGCACGCAGCGACTGGGGACTTATACTCATTGCAGCACTCCTTATGGGTGTTGTGCGCAAGGTGATGATGATGTTCGGCCTCTCGCGCACCTCGCCCATCGACGGCTCCATCATCGCCACCATAACGCCTCTTATTGTCCTTGTTGTATCGGTTTTGGCGCGCATTGACAAGCTCACCACGCGCAAGGTCGCGGGCCTTATTATAGGTTGTGCGGGTGCTGTGGCGGTTGTTATTACGAGCGATAGCCCCGCGCACGAGAAGTCGGAGTTGTGGGGTAACCTGATGATGATTACGAGTGGCTGCGTGACGGCACTCTATATGGTCTTCTTCAAATCCGTGGTCTCGAAATACCGCGTCACGACTGTGCTCCGCGCCATATACACCATCTCTGCCGCGGTGATGCTACCCATAGGCATCGACTCGGTCATCGAGAGCGACTTTGCGGATATGAACGCGAAACTATGGGCCGCTGCGGCCTTTGTCCTTGTCGTGCCAACCTATTTGCCCAACCTGCTGCTCAACTACTCGTTGCGCTACCTCAAGCCCACGATGTCGAGCACCTATACCTATATACAACCTGTCCTTGCCGTGGCGTTGTCCGTAGCCATGGGTCTCGACCGCCTGCATGCCGATACGGTACTCTTCGCTCTATTACTCTTTGTCGGCGTAGGTTTAGTTATTAGGTCGTACAGTAAAGGTGCAACCAGCAAAAAAGAGAGTGAATAAAAAGTGTATTTTGTCGTTACGCTTGCCCTCAAAATGCTCATTTACGCTTTAGTAAACTCCGCTTTTTCGGGCTTCGCAAGCCTAAAACTACATCTTTTTATTCACTCTCTTAGGTTATGGGGACTGGCT
>JAZRJJ010000009.1:0-29214 GCA_045645705.1 Alistipes sp.
GAGTCACGCTTGTCAGCATACTTGGGATCGTCGTAGAGGTTACCAACCATAACCTGCAAGTTACCCTTGAACAAACCAGTACCAACGCTGATAAGTACAAGAGCTGCCATCATGGCGATCATCGCTACAGACTCACCACCAAGGGGTGCAGAGAGCAACAAGTAACCACCGAACATAACCATGATACCAGTAGTTACCATGCGACCGAAACCGAACTTGTCGGCCATCATACCACCGATCAATGGCATGAAGTAAACCAAGCCGAGGAAAGTTGAGTAGATAGCACCTGCGGTACCGCTGTCGAGGCCGAAGTTCTCGCGAAGGAAGAGTGCGAAAACAGCCAACATTGTGTAGTAACCAAAGCGCTCACCTGTGTTTGCAAGGGCTAAGGCGTAAAGACCTTTAGGATGTCCTTTGAACATAGAAAAAAGTTTTTTAGTTAATAAATATAATTTGTTGTTTGTTATTCAAATAACACATAATATTGGGCAAAGATACGAAGATTTTTTATATCTTTGCTAAAAATAACCTCAAAAAGTATGAAAAATCAAAAATCTATGCTCCCAATAGTTGCGGCAGACGAGTGGTTATTACCCGTTGAGGATGAAATTCAGCGCCGTTACGACGTGTATATCAATCGTTTAGCAGATATCGAAAAGTCCGCAGGTACAATTGTCGACTATGCTAACGGTCATCGCTACTTTGGATGGCAGCACGACGATGCTATGCAGGGTTGGTGGTTTAGAGAGTGGTTGCCCGAGGCGAAGGATGTCTACATCTTTGGCGACTTCAACAACTGGCAGCGCACGGAACTCCGTCTGCAGCGCAATCGTGAGGGTGTATGGAGTATCTTTTTGCCCGATGCAATGTACGGCGCACGCCTTGTGGATGGCTCGCTATACAAACTTCATATTCATGGTAATAACGGCTGGCGCGACCGCATCCCCGCATACGCAAAGCGCGTAGTGCAGGATGAGGCCACCAAGAACTATACTGCACAGTTTGTCATTGAAAAACCCTACGACTGGAAGCATGACGACTTCCGCGCTCCCAAGGTGGGTGAGTTGCTCATCTATGAGGCTCATGTCGGCATGGCGACAGAGAAGGAGGGTGTGGGTACCTACGCGGAGTTCCGCGACGACATCCTCCCACGCATCAAGGAGGCAGGATATAATGCCGTGCAGCTTATGGCAATCGCCGAGCACCCATACTACGGCTCGTTTGGCTACCATGTGTCGAGCTTCTTTGCACCATCATCACGCTTCGGTACGCCCGATGAGCTGCGCTCGTTGGTAGACCGTGCGCATGAGTTGGGCATCGCCGTAATCATGGACTTGGTGCACGCCCACTATGTGAAAAACTTCGACGAGGGCATCAACGAGCTTGACGGCTCGAAGCACCACTACTCGAAGGAGGGCGATGCTGGCTATCAGCAGTATTGGGACTCTATGATTTTCGACTACGGAAAGCGCGAGGTGGAGCACTTCCTTCTCTCGAATGTAAAATACTGGATTGAGGACTTCCACTTCGATGGCTACCGCTTCGATGGTGTAACATCGATGTTGTATCACCACCACGGATATGTGGAGTTCGACTGCCGCGAGCGCTTCTTTGACGAGGGTGTGAATCGCGACGCTATAGTATATCTGACCCTTGCCAACAAACTTATCCACGACCTTCGCCCCGATGCTATCACCATTGCGGAGGATGTGAGCGGTATGCCCGGCTCGTGCGTCAAGCCCGAGGATGGAGGCATGGGCTTCGACTATCGCCTCGGCATGGCGTTGCCCGACTACTGGATTAAGATACTCAAGGAGCAGAGCGACGACGACTGGAACATCTGGCAGATGTGGTCGGAGATGACAAACCGCCTGCCCTCGGTGCGCACCGTGGCATATGCCGAGTCGCACGACCAGGCGTTGGTGGGCGATAAGACCCTCGCTTTCCGCCTGATGGACAAGGAGATGTACTTCTCTATGGATAGAGCATCGGAGAACCTCATCATCGACCGAGGCATGGCACTTCATAAACTCATTCGCCTCTTTACAATCACTACGGGCGGTGAGGCATACCTCAACTTTATGGGTAACGAGTTTGGCCACCCCGAGTGGATTGACTTCCCACGCGAGGGTAACAACTGGTCGTATAAGCATGCACGCCGCCAGTGGTCGTTGGCCGAGAATGGCTTCTTGCGCTACTCATACCTTGCCGAGTTCGACAAGGCGATGATTGATGTGGTCAAGAAATATGGAGTGCTCGGTGATGGCTACCCATATAATCACCAGATGGATGAACAGAACAAGACCATGGTCTACTCGCACAAGGGGCTACTCTTTGTGCTCAACTGGCACCCAACAGCCTCAATTCCCGACTATACGCTCAATGTGCCCTGGCCTGGTAAGTACACCGTAATCTTCTCTTCGGACGAGAAGCGCTTTGGTGGCCACGACCGCGCCGATGTCACAAGCGAGCACTTCACAACGACCCACGAGGCCGAGGATGGCACTGTGTACCACACCATTAATATATATAACACCTCGCGTACGGGCGTAGTGCTCAAGTGGGAGGAGTAATCTACTGGTAAAGAGTGATAAAAAAGTAGGGGCGGGTACCGCGAAATGGTGGTATTTTTGCCCCTACAGCTTTTATATTATACCAAAGGTATAGTTGTTGGAAAGAAAATTTGAAAACTATTTTTGTTTTTCGAGTTTTCTTTTTATATTTGCGCCGTGAAATTGTGTCCACAGAAAATAGTGCGAGAATGACTCAGAAGGAAAATATTGTTCACCACGCATCGAAGATGTTCGTTGAGCAGGGCATAAAGGCTGTGCGCATGGATGATATTGCGCAGGAGTTGAGTGTCTCGAAACGAACGCTCTATGAGCTCTTTGAGGATAAGGAGGAGCTTATCTATCAGAGCCTGCGCCACCATTTCGAGACTGAACGCGAGCGTCGTGTCCAGCAGATTCCCGAGATTGAAAACCAATTGGAGGTGATGGTGGTAAACTTGCGCGACATGATTGATGTAGCACCCGTAGCGGGTCGCATACGCCGAAATATCAAGCGCTTCTATCCCTCGGTTTACAAGCGCCTGGAGGAGGATGTGCAGTCGAAGTCGATGAACGACCTCAATCGTTGGGTGACAGGTTGCATGGAGTGTGGCTATTTCGAGCGCAGCGTGAAGGTAAAGTATGCGGTGGATGTGCTACACCACTCCGTACACGGCATGTTGGTAAATACGCTCGACGAGGAGCGCCCATCAAACGAATTGGTGTCGATGATGTCATACTCGTTGCTGGTCTTTATACGTGGATTGTGTACGGTGGAGGGTCAGCGCATAATTGATGAGTGCACATCGAAGTATTTCAACAACAACTAATCGGAATATAAACAAATAAAATCATATCAAGATGAAAAAGTTTCTATTGACAATCAGTCTGTGTTTGGGACTCGCTGCGGCAGCCTCGGCACAGCAAAAGCTGGAGCTTACCCTCGATGAGGCGATTAACATAGCTCTCAGCGACAACCCCACCGTGCAGGTGGCAAACCTCGAGATTGAGCGCTACGACTATGTTCGCAAGCAGGCGCTCGCAACACTCTACCCCCAGGTGGATGCTTCGGCACAGTATACTCTGGCGTTGCGTCGTCAGGAGATGGCCGAGAATCTCTCGTTTGGTGGTAAGAATACATTTAATGTTGCGGGTACCGTATCGTTGCCACTCTTTGTACCCTCGGTATATCGCCAGTTGAAGCTCACACGCACACAGATGGAGGTGGCTGTGGAGAGCGCACGCGCAACACGCATCGACATGATTGCTGCGGTACGCTCGGCATACTACAACATCTTGCTCGCAGAGCAGTCGCTCACCGTGCTTGAGGAGGCTGCTGCGACTACCGACCGCGTAGTTAAGAATACCGAGGAGCTCTACAAGAACGGTCTTGCAGCCGAGTACGACTACCTCACAGCGCGCGTGCAGCGTTCGAACCTCGACCCACAGATTATCCAGATTAAGAACGGTATCTCAATCGCAAAGTTGCAGCTCAAGATGTACCTCTCAATTCCCGAGGAGGTGGAGATTGATGTTGTAGGCTCGCTCGACGACTTCAAGGAGATGGCACTTATGGGATCGGACTATGAGCTTGATTTGGAGAACAATACAACAATCAAGACCCTTGACCTTCAGCTCGAGTTGTTGGATCACCAGGAGAAGCTTATTCAGACTACACGCATGCCTACAGTTGCAGCATTTGGCCAGATCTCGTACATCGGTCAGGAGCGCTCGGACCTCGGTGGTTTGCTTGGTGGCATGGCAGGTGGTGGCGCTGCAGGTGGTGCAGGCGCTACAGTTGAGCAGTCAAAGTTCTGGTGGCAGTATCCTATCTCGCTCGGTGCGCAGATTAACATTCCACTCTTTGCTGGCTTCAAGAAGACCAACCAGCTCCGCGAGGTACGCAATCAGGCACAGCAGCTCCGCATCCAGCGCGACTACGCCGTGGAGGGTATCCGTCTTCAGGTGCAGCAGTCTGTGAATACGCTTCTCACAGCGCGCTCTATGATGCTTGCGAATGCCGAGACAGTACTTCAGGCAGAGAAGGCATACGAGATTTCGTTGACACGCTACGAGGCGGGTGCAGGTACCATCCTCGAGCTTAACAGCGCACAGCTCTCGCTCACACAGGCGCAGTTGAGCTATTCGCAGTCTATCTACGACTACCTCGCTGCATACGCCGAGTATGAGAAGGCATTGGGTAAGGATAGCATTGAGTAACAATGAAGTATAACACACTGAATAACAATATAAAAGATAAAAGAGATATGAAGAAGAGTTTAATGTTTATGTTTATGGCAGCCTCGCTCGTAGCTTGCAACTCAACAAGCAACGACAAAAAGGCTACCACTACAGAGGAGACTGTAGCTGCCGTTGCTGTTAAGACTGCTGTTGCCGAGGTTCACACTATCGACCTTTTGGAGACCTACACCTCTGAGATTATGGCCTACAAGGAGAACGACATCACTCCCGCGGCTCAGGGCTTGCACATCGACCGCATCCTTGTGGATGTAGGTGATAAGGTTGCCGCAGGTCAGACTGTCGTAACCCTCGACCAGACAATGCTCAAGCAGCAGGAGCTCAACCTCGCTACTGCCGAGGATAACTACAACCGTATGGTTCCCGTGCACGCTGCAGGTGGTATCTCAGACCAGCAGCTCACACAGATGAAGAATACACTCGACCTTCAGCGTGAGGTAGTGGAGAACTTGCGCAAGAACTCTACAATCAAGTCACCCATCTCGGGTGTTGTTACAGCGCGTAACTTCGAGAATGGCGACCTCTTCGCCTCAATGCCTATCTTGCACATCATGCAGATTGACAAGCTCAAGGTTATGGCTAACGTATCGGAGCAGTACTTCACAAGCGTGAAGGTGGGCAATAAGGTTGCTATCGAGGTTGATATCTACCCTGGCGAGCAGTTCGAGGGTCAGGTATCTCGCATCAACCCTGCACTCGATGCACGCACTCGTACTTTCGGCGTTGAGATTACAATCCCCAACGGCTCTTTGAAGTTGCGTCCCGGTATGTACGCACGCGCTATCTTCAACATGGGTCAGCGCGAGGCTATCATGGTTCCCGATCAGGCTGTACAGAAGCAGATGGGTTCATCGGAGCGCTTCGTATATGTTATCGAGAATGGCGTTGCAGACTACCGCTTCGTAACTGATGGTCGTCGTGTTGGTAACATGATTGAGATTATCGATGGTCTCGAGGCTGGTGACGAGGTTGCTACAACATCATTCGCTCGTCTAATGAGTGGTACACTCGTTGAGGTTAACAACGAGTAGCATGACGCTGATATAGATGTTAAGACCTATACTTACTTAAAAACTCTATATAGATGAAAATATATGAATCGGCGGTACGAAAACCGATTTCGACCGCGCTAATATTTATAGGTGTCATCGTCTTTGGTTTGTTCTCTGTGAGCAAGCTCGGCGTTGACCAGTACCCCGATATCGAGGTTCCATACGTCAGCGTTATCACGATGTATCCTGGTGGTAATGCCGAGGATATCGAGACAAACATCACCCGTGTGTTGGAGGACCAGCTCAACTCGGTGGATAACCTCGATAAGATTACCTCAAAGTCGTCGGATAATGTATCTATCGTAACCCTTGAGTTTGAATATGGATGTGACCTGATGGAGGCAACAAACGATGTGCGTGATGTTGTGAGCCGTACACAGTCACTCTTGCCCGAGGATGTGGAGTATCCTACGGTCATGAAGTTCTCATCTTCAATGATGCCTATCATGATGCTCTCGGTTACGGCTGACGAGAGCTACAATGCGCTCTACAAGATTCTCGATGATAAGATGGTTAACGAGCTTAACCGTATCAACGGTATCGGTTCTGTTGCCGTTATCGGTGCTCGTGAGCGTGAGGTGCAGGTTAATGTAGACCCCAACAAGCTCCAGGCTTATGGCCTTACTGTTGAGTCGCTCGGTCAGATTATCGCGTCGGAGAATATCAACATCCCTGGCGGTAAGCTCGACCTCGGTACACAGACCTTCAACATCAAGACCGACCTTGAGTTTGATGACAGCCGTGAGTTGTTCGATGTCGTAATCTCAAATCAGGGTGGTCGCACCGTGATGCTCTCGGACGTAGCCGAGATTAAGGATACGCTCGAGGAGCTCACAATGGATGAGCGTATCAATGGCCGTCAGGGTGTGCGTATCCTTGTGCAGAAGCAGACAGGTGCAAACTCTGTGCAGATTGTTGAGGAGGTGATGGCAAAGCTCGAGGAGATTATCCCCACATTGCCCCCCGACTGCAAGGTTGAGACAATCTACGAGTCATCGGAGTATATCAAAGACGCTATCAACTCGCTCGCCGAGACCATCATGTTCGCCTTTATCTTCGTGATCTTGGTGGTGATGTTCTTCTTGGGTCGCTGGCGTGCAACATTTATCATCTGCTTGACAATCCCCATCTCGCTCATCTGTGCATTTATCTACCTCTACGCTGTAGGCTCAACGCTCAACATCATCTCGCTCTCGGCGCTCTCTATCGCCATCGGTATGGTTGTGGATGATGCCATCGTGGTGTTGGAGAACATCTCTACACATATCGAGCGTGGTTCGAAGCCCAAGGAGGCGGCTATCTACGCTACCAACGAGGTATGGCTCTCGGTTATCGCTACAACATTGGTTGTCGTTGCCGTGTTTATGCCTTTGACCATGATTCCTGGTATGGCAGGTATCCTCTTTAGAGAGCTCGGCTGGATTGTGACCATCGTGGTGTGTGTATCTACCGCTGCGGCTATCACCCTTACACCTATGCTCTCGGCATACATGCTTAAGCTCGATGGTGGCGCCCACACATACAAGGGTATCGGTATCGTCTACAAGCCTATCGACCTCTTCCTTCAGTGGCTCGATGGCGTATACGAGAAGATGCTTCGCTTCGTTGTTAAGTGGCGTAAGACTGCAACATTTGTGCTCATGCTCGTGTTTGGCGTGTCACTCGTGTTGATTACAAAGGTGCCTACCGAGTTCTTCCCACCTTCGGATAACGCGCGTATCACAATGAGCGTGAAGCTCCCACAGAATACCCACGTTAGCGAGACATCGCGCGTAGCTCGTCAGATTGACGCTATCATCGCGGAGAACTATCCATACATCCACATGGTAAGTACCTCTGCGGGTGAGAGCTCATCAAGCAACGCCTTCGCTGCAATGCAGACAACAGGCTCGCACCTTATCAACTATAACCTCCGTATGCCCAGCCGCGAGGATATCACTCGTCCTTCAATCTACGAGATTTCGGACGACTTGCGTAAGGACCTCGCATCAATCCCCGAGATTGAGGAGTTCCAGGTTATCCCTGGTGGTCAGCAGGGTGGTATGGGCGGTGGCGCAAGCAACGTCAGCATCAAGGTCTTCGGCCACAACATGGATAATGCAATGGCTACAGCCAACGAGCTTAAGGCCATGATGGCGAAGTTGCCCTCAATGCGTGATGTTAAGCTCTCGCGTGAGGACCTCGAGCCCGAGTTCAACGTACGCTTCGACCGTCAGAAACTCGCATACTATGGTCTTAACTCTGCTACCGCTGCGCAGTTCATCCGTAACCGTATCTATGGTTATGAGTGTGCGAAGTACCGCGAGGATGGTGATGAGTACAACATCGTAGTTCGCTATGCCGAGGAGTTCCGCAAGAATATCGAGGATGTGGAGAACATCGTGCTCTACACATCTATGGGTCAGGCTATTAAGCTCAAGGACGTTGCTACAATCACCGAGGAGCAGGCTTCTCCCGAGATTGAGCGCGAGAACCGTCAGCGTATCGTGACTGTCGAGGGTTCTATCGGTGCTGGTATCGCTCTTGGTGATGCTGTTGCCGAGGTTAACGCTATGCTTGCCGACTATGAGGTGCCCACAGGCCTTTCACTCGAGTTGGGTGGTTCTATCGAGGACCAGGGCGAGGCATTCTCTGATATCGGTCTCTTGCTTGTCCTTATCATCGTGTTGGTATACATCGTGATGGCTACACAGTTCGAGTCGTTGCTCTACCCCTTCATCATCATGTTTACCATCCCCTTCGCTATGTCGGGTGTATTCATCGCGTTGTGGCTCACAGGCACACCTCTCTCACTTATCGCGCTTATCGGGGCCATCAAGCTCGTTGGTATCGTTACGAAGAACGGTATGGTGATGGTGGACTACATGAACTTGCTCGTTGAGCGTGGCTCGACTATCTCTGATGCCGTTATCGATGGCGGTAAGAGCCGTCTCCGTCCCGTGTTGATGACATCACTCACCACCGTGCTCGGTATGTTGCCTATGGCACTCGGCATCGGTGAGGGTTCTGAGACATGGCAGCCAATGGGTGTCGCGGTTGTAGGTGGTTTGCTCATGTCTACCATCATCACCCTCTTCATCGTACCTTCGCTCTACGCAATGCTCGAGGGTAGCAAGGAGCGTCGTGCACGCCGCAAGGCCGAGCAGGAGGCACACGACGAGGCCTTCATCCGTGCGCAGATGGCAAAGCGTGCAGCAAATAACTAATTAATAACGTGTTGGCGAGGTTTTCGCCTCGCCAACTCTTAATAAACTACTGAAGATGAAAGCATTCTTTTTATCATACAACCAGGCACTCACCGACCGAGTAAACAAGATGCTCGACGATAATGGTGTGCGTGGCTTCACACGCTGGGCACTCACCGAGGGTCGTGGCACCTACGATGGCGAGCCCCACTACGGCACACACGCATGGCCCTCAATGAACACCTCAATCCTCGCTATCGTTGAGGATGAGAAGATTCCCGTGCTCCTCGATGCTGTTCGCGAGATTGACTCAACAACGCAGCAGCAGGGTTCGAGAGCCTTTGTCTGGGACATCACCCAGTGCATGTAAATTTATTGTGATAGTGGCGCTACTTCGCCACCTCAATCAAAAGAGCGAATGGGAAATACGCTTAGTATGTCCCATCCGCTCTTTCTCTTTATCGGCGGTAAATTAGCGCCACTCTGACAATAAATTTGTGTATACCGCTAATGTTAGGTGTTCTATTCTAACAATAAATTTGGTGTGGCGCTAATGAGCCTATTCTCTTTACAACCAGACGTGCTCCACGACAATCTTGATGCCGATGGCAATCAAGATAAGACCGCCTATGATGCCAGCCTTGGAGCCGAGTTTTGAGCCAAAGGCCGAGCCGAGGTATACACCTGCCGCGGAGATAAGGAGCGTAACAATGCAAATGACCGCAGCCGAGAGCCATATGTTGACATTGAGGAATGCCATAGAGATGCCCACGGCCAGGGCGTCGATGCTCGTGGCAATGGCCATAACGAACATTGTGCGCACGCCAAAGCTGCCGTCTACCTCCTCTTCCTCGTCGCTCACAGCCTCGCGTATCATATTAACGCCTATAAGTGTCAACAGACCAAAGGCAATCCAGTGGTCAACGCTCACGACATACTCCGCGAAGCTCTGGCCCACGAAGTAGCCTATCAAGGGCATAAGGCCCTGAAACACGCCAAACCACAAGCCCGCAGTAAGGGCATGGCGGGGGCGTACGCTCTTTAGCGTCATGCCCTTACCCACCGATACGGCAAAGGCATCCATGGCCAATCCCACAGAGATTAGCAGTAGTTCAATCAATCCCATCTATATCCTATCTATTATAGTCGTCAAGTGCGGGTGTCGCTGCGCCCGTCTCATCGAAGAGCTTGCCCCATTGTGGCGATGTAGCCTCCCAGATAAATGTGCCACGACCCATGCCATTGGGCAATGCGCGCACGATACGCTCAATATCGAGGTAGTGGTCGCGATACTCCACAACGATAAGTGGCTTGTTGTACTTGAGTACCAAGGCGTTGGTGTTTGCCTCCAGCTCCTCCAATGTGCCGTGCCACTCGGGGTAGTACGACTGACCGATAAGGTCGTACTCCACGCCATACTCCTCCATAGCGTCGAAGAAATGCTCCGACTCCTCGGCCTGACCACCAAGTGCCACATGAATCATAATCTCTGCATCGGGGGCATACTCCCTAACTGCACGCACGCCCTCCTTCAAAAGGCCACACAAGCCGCTAAAGGTGTGGCGTACAGAGCCATAGGGCCAAAGCATGCCGTTGCTCACCTCGTTACCCACCTGCACCATATCGGGCAGTGTGCCCTGCGCCTCGAGGGCGAGGAGCGTCTCCTTGGTGTGGTTATATACCGCCTCGCACACCTCGTCATACGAGAATGTCTGCCATGCCTGTGGCATAATCTGCTTTGCGGGGTCTGCCCAATTGTCCGAGTAGTGGAAGTCCAGAAGGAACATCATGCCCGCCTCCTTGATGCGCTTCGCCATGGCGAGTGTGTGCTCAAGGTCGCAGTAGCCATCGCGCTGCGAGTAGCCCAACTCCGACTTGGGGTTTACGAAGAGGCGCAAGCGGATATAGTTAAATCCGTTGTCACGCAGGATGTCGAGAGCATCGCCCTCCACACCACCATCGCTAAACTTGGTGCCACGCTCCTCCTGCGACTGTAGCCACGATATGTCTGCACCCACGGCAAAGGGTTTTTCTATTGCAATCTGCGCCTCGGCTGCGTTAAATGCCACGAGCGCTACGATAAGGCATAATACTCTCTTCATATTGTTGTAAATTATTGGTTAGCAAACTCCTTTAGTTTGGCAATCTCCTCTGCCCAGCGAGCCTCGTCGGGAGTCTCAAGGATGAGGGGAATGTTGTCGAAGCGTGGGTCCTGTGCGATGTAGCGGAAGCACTCCCAGCCAATCTCGCCATCGCCAAGGGGTGAGTGGCGGTCGATGCGGCTACCCAACGGACGCATAGCATCGTTGAGGTGCATGCCGCGCAGATATTTAAAACCTACCACGCGGTCGAACTCCGCAAATGTTGCGTCACACGCCTCGCGGGTGCGAAGGTCGTAGCCCGCAGCGAAGGTGTGGCATGTATCAAGGCATACGCCCACGCGGCTCTTATCCTCCACGCGCTCAATGATATAGGCGAGGTGCTCGAACTTAAAACCGAGATTTGAACCCTGACCCGCGGTGTTCTCCAATACGGCTGTCACACCCTTGGTGCGCGCCAATGCCATGTTTATAGACTCGGCGATGCGGTCCAGCGAGCCCTCCTCGCTGATGCGCTTGAGGTGGCTGCCAGGGTGGAAATTTAGGCGGTCGAGGCCGAGGCGCTCGCAGCGTGCCATCTCCTCGAAGAATGACTCGCGCGACTTCTCGAGGCCCTCCTCATCGGGGTGGCCGAGGTTGATGAGGTAGCTGTCGTGGGGGAGAATCTGCGCGGCGCTATATCCCGCCTTTGCGGCTGCCTCACGGAATGTAGCAACCTGATTATCAGTGAGTGCGGGGGCTATCCACTGGCGCTGATTCTTCGTAAATAGTGCAAAGGCCGTAGCCCCTATATCCTGCGCATTTTTTACGGCGTTCTCAACTCCGCCCGATGCGCTAACGTGTGCTCCAAAATATTTCATTGTATAGTTCTTTTTATCGTTCGTATCATTTATCATAGGCAAAGATACAAAAAATTGAGAAAAGATTAGTATATTTGCAATTGTAATTACATATCCCAGTATAAGAATAAACTATAAACGAAATTGATATTATGAAGAAATTCTATCTAACTCTTCTTTTGGCGGCATTTACGCTTAGTGGTGCAGTGGCACAGGTGTCGATGGATGATGTAAATGCGCAGGGTGCAAGCTTTGGTAACGAGATGAAGACTCAGTCGCTCGATGCAGACTATGTGTCGGATGCGAAGTTGCGCGCCGACCGCCTCGCAAAGCGAAAGGAGCACAACACCGTAGACTTCTCGGCTAACCTCCACGGCTCGCTTACTGCATATAGCAAGTCTTGGCAGGCGTCGGGTGATAACACCGTTACCGTTTTGGCGAGCTTGAACTTCTTGCATAAGTATAACAAGGGTCGCTTCACGCTTACAAACACCGCAACTGCGAAGTTCGGCTACAACAACATGAAGATGGAGCTCGAGGGCAAGCAGCGTGGCGTGTGGTTCAAGAATGTCGATGAGATTGCACTCTCGACTTCGCCACAGTGGGCCTTGGTCAAGGATTGGTCGTATGGTGCCAATGTGAAGTTCCGTACGCAGTTTGCGCCAGGTTATAGTGCGCGCGGCGACAAGCAGATTGGCGCTTACCGTATCTCAAACTTCATGACCCCCGGTTATCTTGATGCTTCAGTCGGTTTCACATATATCCTCCCCTCGGAGCGTTTCCCACTCAAGGTTAACCTCGCGCCCATCGCGATGAGTGGTACATTTGTGAATGATCCCGCGGTATTCTGGGAGCTTGTTGATGGCGTGCCCACAATGAAGGATAAGGCTTATGGTGTGGCTTTCGGTCAGACATCAAAGTTTGAGGGTGGTCTCTCAATTCAGCTCGACTTCGACAAGACATGGGGTAAGAATGGCTGGTTGCGCTACCGCACTACTGCATACTCATTCTACGGTTGGATTACCGACCTGTCATCGTATGGCAAGGCAGTGGATAAGTCTGCATATGAGCATGTTGTGCCAACGCTCCGTTGGGAGAACACAATCGACATCAAGGCAACAAAGTATATCTCAACACAGGTCTACTTCCAGTTCTACTACAACAAGGCTGAGTACAACAAATTGCAGGTATCTTCGATGCTCTCTGTAGGTCTTACTTACACATTCAAGAATAAGTAGTCCTCCGCGCAGTTTTGGAGGAGTCTTTGCATAGGTAGGGTAGTATGTCCGAGAATAGAGTAAAGAGGGGTTGGTCGCTGCTGTGGTCGGCGGTCGTGGTTAGCGTTGTTGCGGGTGCTGTATGGTTTGGCATAGGCTTGGGTCGCATGAGCGAACGAAGCCATATGCAGGCACTTCTGGAGATGCAGGCGCAGAATGACGGCACTACGAACATCGATATGGCGGAGTATGCACGCGAGATGGCTGCCGTGGAGCAGTATATGGCGGGTGACGACAAGCTGCTGCAAACCATAGGTTTGGTGCGCAACTTCTATGTTGACCCCGTGAAGCTCGATACCATCTACGAGAAGGCTATCCCCGCGTTGCTCTCGGAGCTCGACCCACACTCGGAGTATATCCCCGCGAAGATGTTCTCGGAGGTGAACGAGTCGCTGGAGGGCGAGTTCGATGGTATTGGCATCGTCTTTAACGCCTCGACAGATACCATCACCGTGCTTAGCGTAATACCCAAGGGTCCCTCGTCGGAGGCGGGTGTGCGCCCTGGTGACCGCATCGTGAAGATTGACGGTAGGGTAGTTGCGGGACAGAAGATTCCGCAGGACTCTATGGTGCGCCTTATGCGTGGTAAGCGCGGCACACGCGTGATGTTGGGCGTGAAGCGTGCAGCACTTAACGAACTTGTCAACATCGAGGTTACGCGCGCCCCAATCGAGATACATAGCATCGAGACCTCGTTTATGCTTGACAACGAGGCGAAGATTGGCTTTGTGCGCCTGTCGCAGTTTGCGCGCACATCATACAGTGAGTTGCGTAGTGCCATTGCGAAACTCCGTGAGGAGGGGCTGCGTGGCTTGATTATCGACTTGCGCGGTAATGGTGGTGGTTTTCTCGACCAGGCGATACTCATCGCCAACGAGTTCCTGCCCGAGAATAGCCTTATCGTCTATACGGAGGACCGCTTCGGTGAGCAGATAAAGGAGTATAGTCGCGGTAATGGAGGCTCTACGGATTTGGAGGTGGCGATACTTGTCGATGAGACAAGTGCCTCGTCGAGCGAGATTCTGGCGGGTGCTATTCAGGACAACGATCGCGGTGTAATCATCGGTCGTCGCACCTTCGGCAAGGGCCTTGTGCAGTCGCAGATACCATTCTCGGATGGCTCGGCAATACGCCTCACCGTAGCTCGCTACTACACCCCCTCTGGTCGCTCCATCCAGCGCCCATATACCAATGGCGACGAGATGGCCTACCATATGGATATTATCGACCGCTATAACCGCAACGAGTTCTTCTCGGCGGACTCCATCCACTTCGATGAGTCGCAGAAGTTCAAGACCAAGGGTGGCCGCACGGTGTATGGTGGTGGCGGCATCATGCCCGATGTCTTTATGCCCCTCGACACGGTTGGCATGAGCGACTACTATCGCAAGGTGTGGAACACTAATGTGTTATACCGCTATACGATGGAATTTACGGATCGTCATCGCGCAGAGATGGATGCCGTGACCTCGCTTGCGGAGCTCGATGCACTGCTCTCGGAGGGTGACCTATTGTCCGACTTTGTGGCTTATGCCGAGCGTAATGGTGTGGAGAGGGACGATGTGGGCCTTTCCTTGTCGCACGATATTATCGAGGCGCAGTTACGTGCCTACATTGGCCGCAATGCACTGCACGACGATGCAGGCTTCTACTACAACATCTACCCCATAGACAAGACCATGCAGCGTGCCGTAAAGGAGCTGCGCACAAAACTTAACAAATCAAAGAAGAAGAGATAATGAAGAGAGTATTAGGCTGGATATTTACTCTTGTGGTAATTGCCGTGGTGGTATTTGCCGCACTCAACTGGGGCAACTATACCTCTATGTGCTTCGATAAGAGCGCAGAGGAGATTCCCGCGGTTGCAGAAAATGAAATTGAGGAGCCCGCAGAGGAACCCCTCAATGTAGAGGATGTAGAAGATGAGTCTGCAGATGCTACAGATGCTACTGAATCAGCGCTTTGAGTCGCTTGCCGAGGTCGGCATTCTCCATTACGCCATTTATAAGCTCTGCGCCCGTACCATATAGATATATAGGTACCATCACGCCAGAGTGTCCTCCTGTTGCCCATTTGTACTCAACACCCTGCTCCGAGAGGTTGAAGTCGGCATTGCCACTTATGATGGCGAGGCCTCCCGTCTCGTGGTCGGCAGTCACCACTACGAGGGTGTCGGGTTGCTCGTGGGCGTATGCCACGGCCACCTCTATAGCCTCCATAAAGTCGCGCATCTCGGCCTGCTGACCATTGGCATCGTTGCCATGTCCCATGCCGTCAATCAACGAACCCTCGACCATAAGAACAAAGCCATTGTCATTGTTATCAAGGTGCTCTATTGCCGCGGTTGTAGCCTTGGCAAGGTAGCCCGCGCGGTCCTCTATCTCCTTGTCTGCCAAAAGCGCCAATATGCGCTCTCCATCCATGTCAGTGTCGAGGCTCTCCTGTAATGTAAATCCACTCTTGGCGATAGCCTTGCGTGCCGCTTTGTTGCTGCCATAGCGCTCCTCGAAGAATGCCATACCACCGCCTATGGCGATGTCGATGTCGCTTGCGAGCAACTGCTCCGAGATGGTGGCATACTCGTGGCGCGAGGGTACATGAGCATAGAAGGCACCAGGCGTGGCGTGCTGCAAATATGTCGTTACGACAACTCCCGTAGCCTTGCCCTTTGTGGCTGCTAACTCCATGAGTGACTCTACGTTAGTGTCATCGGGAAGTTGTCCGAGCATGGTGTTGTTAGTCTTAAATCCCGATGCGAGTGCCGTGCCTGATGCTGCCGAGTCGGTAACGCGGTTGTCGAGCGAGTAGGTCTTCTGTAGGGCGACATTGTCGGCAAGGTCGAAGATTGTGGGCTCGTAGTTATTCTCGAGTTGCATCATCGACGCCGAGGTAAGTCCCATGCCGTCGCCGATAAGGTAGATGATGTTTTTTACCTCTTGTGCCTCTGCTGTAGCGAGTGCTGCGAAGGCTGTAAATGCGATGAGTAGTATTCGTTTCATAGTGCTTAACTCTGTATTGCTATTTTGCAAAATTAACTAAAATAATGTATCTTCGCAAAAAATAACGCATTTATGGTAGATGTTCGTATAGCAGAAGATTGGAAAGAGTTGCTCAAGGAGGAGTTTGCGAAGCCCTATTTCGAGGAGCTTACCTCGTTTGTTAAGGGTGAGTATGGCAGTGGGGTGGTCTATCCCGCAGGTCGTAATATCTTTCGTGCCTTCGACTGCTGCCCTGTCGATAAAATCAAGGTCGTAATCATCGGCCAGGACCCATATCATGGTCCAGGTCAGGCCAATGGCCTCTGCTTCTCGGTGGGCGAGGGTGTCCCCTTCCCTCCATCGTTGCGTAACATCTTGCAGGAGGTGCACACCGATGTCGGTGCTCCCATCCCTACCTCGGGAGAACTGGAGCGCTGGGCAGAGCAGGGTGTGCTGCTCTTGAATGCTGTGCTTACGGTGCGCGCCCACGAGGCGGCGTCACACGCTGGTCGTGGCTGGGAGCGATTCACGGATGCTGTCGTGAAGGCAATAGCCGAGCGTAAGCAGGGCGTTGTATATATGCTTTGGGGCAGCTATGCACAAAAGAAGGGATCTATAGCAGACCCCTCCAAAAATCTTATACTCAAGGCTGTGCACCCATCGCCCTTGTCGGCATACCGAGGCTTCTTCGGTTGTAGGCACTTCTCCGCAGCCAACGACTACCTCGTCTCAATAGGCAAGGAGCCTATTCGTTGGTAACACCCTTTGAACTGCGATACTGCTTGGGCGAAAGACCCGTGGCACGCTTAAAGTACTTGCCGAAGAAACTCTGGTTGGGGAAGTTGAGCGATGCCGCAATTTGCTGTATTGTCATATCCGAAGATTGTAGCATGGCGCGTGCCTCGAGGATGACATGGCTATCTATCCACTCGCCCGCCGAGCGCCCCGTGTTATCCTTTACCAACTTCGAGAGATACTTGGGCGTGATGCAGAGTTTGTCGGCATAGAAGCCTATGAGTCGCTCCTCTCGGTAGTGCTCCTGCACAAGCTCCATAAATCGCTCCACGATGCTGTTTTTGTAGGGCGCGGCATTGCTGTCTATCTTGCGGAACTTGCTCACACCACCATAGTAGAATACGCGTATGAGGTTCTCGATAACCTGCAGGCGGAAGGGGTTCTCCTCATCCGATGCCGCCTTGTGCATTATGGTGTAGAAGATTTGCAGGTGGCGTAGTGCATCTGCGGGAATCTCGTTTACGGGGTTATTGTATAGCGTCATATACTGCTGCTGCCAGCCTGGCAGGTTGAGCATGTCGATAAAGCGCTTCGAGAGGACTATGGTGTGCCCGTCGAAGTTGGTGCTGAAGTCTATGCTCTCGATAATCTGACCAGGCATAAGCGTTAGGAGCATTGGGCTCTCAATCTCGTATGTCTGTAAGTTTATCTTCAGGGAGCAGTGTCCCGCAGCGCAGATGCATATCGCAGCATGGTTGAGTTTGTAGGGCTCATGCTGTGTGTTGGGCAGTATGTTGTTGTTGAACGACACAAGGGCAAGGTCGTCGCCGATGACTATCGAGTCCGATGGTATATGCTCAAGTCCGAAGCTTTGGATAAATCGTTTCATGGTTTTGGAGTTTTCTTGTTGTGCAAAGTAACGAACTATATTTGTTATAGCAAAACGCGTTTCTACCTTTAGAACAAATATAGTGTCCAAAAGGTTTGAAAATTGGATTGTTTGAAGATTAATCGGCGAAAATAATAAACCAATAGCGCTTGCGCTGTCGGCGAAAAATATTTGCGATTGTTGAAAACTTATTGCCGAATAATTTGCTGGTGTTACGCAATTTTTTGTATCTTTGGTAAAAATTTGTGACTATGGCAAAGTTTATCGTAGAGGGCGGTCATCGCCTAAAGGGAGAGATAAGACCTCAAGGTGCAAAGAATGAGGCACTTCAAATTATATGCGCGGCACTCTTGACCAAGGAGCGCGTGGTGTTGCACAATGTACCTATCATCGCAGATGTGATGCAGCTCCTGGAGCTCATGTCGCGCATGGGTGTAAAGGTGGAGCGTTTGTCGGACGACGACTTCGCGTTGCAGGCCGACGAGATTAACCTCGACTACTTGCGCTCATCGGACTACCACAAGCGCTGCCGAAAGTTGCGTGGCTCGGTGATGATGATTGGTCCGTTGTTGACTCGCTTTGGCGTGGGCTTCATGCCTAAGCCTGGTGGCGATAAGATTGGTCGTAGGCGCCTCGATACCCACTTCCTCGGCTTCCAGAAGCTCGGCGCGGACTTCAACTTCGATGTCAGCGATGAGTTCTACACCGTTGAGGCAAAGCGCCTTAAGGGTACATATATGCTCTTGGATGAGGCTTCGGTTACGGGTACTGCAAACATCGTCATGGCGGCAGTATTGGCCGAGGGACGCACTACAATCTATAACGCGGCGTGCGAGCCCTACTTGCAGCAGTTGTGCAAGATGCTTAACCGCATGGGTGCCAAGATTTCGGGTATCGCTTCGAACTTGTTGGTCATCGATGGCGTGGAGTCGTTGGGTGGCACGGAGCACACCATGCTTCCCGATATGATTGAAGTGGGTAGCTTTATCGGTATGGCGGCTATGACACGCTCGGAGCTTACCATTAAGAATGTGTCGTACGACAACCTCGGCATCATCCCCCAGCAGTTTGCGCGCATGGGTATCCACTTCGAGCAGCGTGGTGACGATATCTATATTCCTACGCAGGAGAACTATAGCATCGAGAGCTTCATCGATGGCTCTATCATGACCATCGCCGATGCTCCATGGCCAGGCCTCACGCCCGACTTGTTGTCTATCTTCCTGGTTGTGGCAACACAGGCCAAGGGTGCTGTGCTCATCCATCAGAAGATGTTCGAGAGCCGCTTGTTCTTCGTCGATAAGCTCATCGATATGGGTGCGCAGATTATCTTGTGTGACCCCCACCGCGCTACGGTCATCGGTCACAACCACGAGCATCCGTTGCGTGCCGCGAATATGACATCGCCCGATATCCGCGCAGGTGTGGCACTATTGATTGCTGCCATGAGCGCTGAGGGTACAAGTACAATTCAGAATATCGAGCAGATTGACCGCGGCTATCGTGATATTGATAAGCGCTTGAATGCGCTCGGTGCACGCATCACAAGATTGGATGAATAGTGAGGGTATTACCTCTTGATAAGTTTCATTAGAAAAATAAGGTACAGGTAGAATAAATGTTTTTGGAGAATAATAAGCATAAGGGGTGGATTGAGGTCATTTGTGGCTCGATGTTTTCGGGTAAGACCGAGGAGCTCATCCGCCGTATGAAGCGTGCGCAGTTCGCAAACCTCAAGGTCGAGATTTTTAAGCCATCTATTGATGTGCGCTACTCGGAGGAGGAGGTCGTGTCACACGACGCTAACGCCATACAGTCTACTCCCGTGGAGTCGGCGCAGAATATCTTGCTTATGACATCGGATGTCGATGTTGTGGGTATCGATGAGGCGCAGTTCTTCGATGAGGGCATCGTCGATGTGTGCCGCCAGCTGGCAAATAGTGGTGTCCGCGTCATAGTTGCGGGCCTCGATATGGACTATAAGGGTGTTCCCTTTGGTCCCATGCCTGCGCTTATGGCTACGGCGGAGTATGTGACTAAGGTGCACGCCATCTGTGTTCGTTGTGGCGACCTGGCACACCACTCACACCGCCTTACGACCGACGATAAGCAGGTTGTGTTGGGTGCTCACGACACCTATCAGCCCATCTGTCGTCATTGCTTCAACGAACTCACTAACAAGTAATTCAATATGCTAAAGAATGTTGAGAAGTGTGTAGAGGTGCTCCGTGCTGGAGGCCTCATCCTCTATCCCACCGACACGGTGTGGGGCATCGGTTGTGACGCTACGAACGAGGAGGCTGTGGCAAAGGTCTACGCCTTGAAGCGCAGCGAGGAGAAGACCTCGATGTTGTGCCTCATGCGCGATGCCGATATGATTGTGCGCTATGTGAATAAGGCTCCAGGCATCGCCTTCGAGGTTATGGAGCTCTCGGATAAGCCCTTAACAGCTATCTTGCCTGGCGCTGTGGGTGTCGCTAAAAACCTTATCCCCGAGGCCGAGACCCTCGGTGTGCGCATCCCTCAGCATGAGTTCTGCCAGGCTCTGTTGCGCAAGTTTGGTAAGCCCATCGTCTCTACATCGGCAAATATCTCGGGCGAGCCTGCGGCAAAGCGCTTGAAGGATGTCGATGAGGTTATCATCAAGGGTGTGGACTATGTTGTGCACCCACGCTTGGAGGGTAAGCCCACGCTTAAGCCCAGTTCGATTATTGCCTTTGGCGAGGGTGGCGAGGTAGAGATTATTAGAAGCTAACGACTATGGCAGAGAGACTTATAACCCCCATTCAGAAGCGTTTCTCGGATGTAGACTCATTCATGCATGTCAATAACATCTGGCAGCAGAGCTACTTCGATATGGGTAAGACGGAGTTTTATACAAGGGTGCTCGGCGTTACGGGCGTCTTCGATAAGTTGCGCATCATAACCGCCTCGACACATACCGACTACATTGGTCAGGTGCGCCTGACGGATGATATCGTGGTTACGACTGATGTGTCGCGCCTCGGAAATAAGAGCATGACCTTGCACCAATGCATCATGTGTGGCGATAGGGTGCTCACGGAGAGCTCTTCGGTTATGGTTGCCTTCGACTTCGAGACCCAGCAGACGGTGCAGATACCCGAGGAGTGGCGCGAGAAGCTGATGCCCTATCTTAACGAGTAATAGCAAGGAGTGACATAAATGAATAAAGGACTGCTTTTGGGCAGTCCTTTATTGTTTGTTTGCGGTTGTCGTTACTCAGCGATAGCAGGCATAGGCTCGCCATCGAGGTCGATAACATATGTCATCCAACCTGCGTCAGTGTTTACGATACCGAGGATTGTGCGACCATCAGCCGATGTGCCGATTGTGATAATACCCTCCTGGAGGTAGTCGTAGATATCGATGTTGTGCTCGCCAGCCAACCAGTCTGCGATAGGCTCCTGGTAGTCATTGTTGTTAGAGTTGAGGTCAACAACATATGATGTAGTACCCATGTAGAATGACGCATCGTTAAGGAATGCGATGCCATCGTCAGTCATGGCTGTTACTGTACCATTTGAGCATGTGCCCTCGAACTTTGTGAGCTCCTTAGTCTCGAGGTTGTAGCAACCGGGCTGTGCCACCTCGCCACCACCCTCGGGGTATGTCTTGGCAACGCTGTAGATATACTTGCCGTTAGGAGTCATGCGTACCATTGTGTCACCAAATGAGAGTGTTGGGCGGTACTCGCTGTCGTACTCGAATACGGGGTATGTGAACTTTGAGTACTCATCCTCCCAAAGTACTGCCATCATTGCATAACCCTGCTCGCAACCTACAATCTTGTGGTCGGGGCTCACGCCATAGGGTGATACTGCACCTACGCCATAGAGCGTGTCACCAGCCTCGAGAATGATGATGCGGTCCTTGAGAACATCGTATGCGAAGGGAACGATAGTGTCGTACATCTTGCCATAGTATGAGTTCTCGTCGTACTCCCACCACCAGCCAACTGCGAACAAACCATCAGGTGTTACAGCCTGGAATGAGCTCATGTCTGACTTTGTGAGATCGCTGAGGTCGAGCTTAACGCTCTGGCCGTTGATATACATCGCAGCCTCACCGCTCTGGCTATCCTCGTATGTAGCACCTACGATGATGCCATCGTCAGCAACATCCATACAGTCGAAGTTCTCGATGTATGAAATCTCGTCTGTGTCGAGGTCGATAATCATACCCTGACGGTTGAAGCAACCAACTACCCAACGACCATTGTCCGAAATGGCAGCAGCTGCAGAGCCATTCTGTGGGTACCACTCGCGGTATGCGGGAACCTTACGCTCGGCGATTGTAACCTTCTGTGATGCAACCTTTGAGTTCTTGCTTGCATCTGTAGAGATTGCCTGGATGTTTACGGTGTACTCGGTGTTCCACTTGAGGCCATCGAAGCGGTGTACGAGCTTGTCGGTCTTGACATGCTCTGATTCGTTGTTGAGCCAAAGCTCGTAGTAAGCAGCGCCATCTACGGCAATCCAGCTTACTGTGATTGAGTTCTCGTTGGCGTTAGCGCTGAACTCGGGTGCCTGAATACCGTTTCCAACGGGCTCTGGCATTTCGTTGCCACAAGCGATTGCGAGGATTGCCATCGCAGCAACAACAAATCCTTTAAAAAGGTTTTTCATAAGTTAAAGTATTTTAATGTGTTTCTATTATTCGGGGGAATAACGTGCAAAGATACATAAATATTTTAATGTTGCAATATCGCAACCTCTTTTTTGCTGAATATCAGCATGTATGATAGTGGATGATGGTTGAGCGGATGTGTGATTTTGGTTAGCAATTCATCGTTGAAAATGCCCCATTCGGGTCTAAAAATGTGCTGTCGGGTAAATTTTGAGACCGTCATTTCGCCATGTCGGATATTTATGCTAACTTTGCAATGTCGTGTGCGTATGCGTGCGCTGCAATACACGTACACCTACAATTAGTTATTACAAGTAGAAGAATAGTTATTATAAAGTAAAAATAAATATTTACAATGAAAAGACTTCATTCTCTTTTGATGATGCTTTTGGCTGTCATCGTAATGGTTGGATGTGGTGAGGACCCTGGTATGATTCTGCCTCCCAACAACAATCCCGTAAACCCCAATCCCCCAGCTCCCGAGCCTGGTGAGTTGCCCCTTATCTCTACAGACCCTGCCTTCGTAACGGAGGCCATGACCGAGGATATCACCATCATCCTCAACACCAAGGGCACTGCAGCGGATGGCTTCAAGGGCGAGTTGTATGCCCACACAGGTGTGCTTACCAACTTAAGCTCAACAACCGGCGACTGGAAGTATGTGCTTTCGGAGTGGGGCGAGAACATCCCCGAGTGTAAGCTCGAGCGTGTGGAGGATAACACTTGGCACTACACAATCAAGGGTGGCGTGCACGCCTGGTATGGTGTTCCCGATAGTGAGACCGTAACACACATCGCCTTCGTATTCCGCTCGGCAGACTCTGCTATTGAGGTTAAGGATAACGGTTCTGATATCTTTGTGGAGTTGGCTGTTGAGGGTCTTTCGGTAAAGATTATCTCTCCCGCACATGGTGCAATCCTTCAGGTTGGCCAGGAGTACACCGTACAGGTAAAGCAGCAGGCGGCAACAAACGTCAAGCTCTACAAAAACGATGTTGCTGTGGCTGAGACTGGCAGCGCAACACTTACCTATGCATACGCACCTACCGAGCCCGAGGATGTTGTGTTCAAGGCGGTAGCTACGGATGGCGCCGAGACTGTGGAGCATAGCGTAAGCGTAGCAGTATTGGGTGAGACCGAGTCTGCAGCGCGCCCCGCAGGTGTTGAGAATGGCGTAAATATAAATGGCAACGAGGCTACATTCGTGCTCTTCGCCCCTGGCAAGAAGTCGGTAGTGTTGCTCGGTGACTTCAACGAGTATGCCCCCTCTAACGAGTCTATGATGAAGCGCGATGGCGACTACTTCTGGATTACAGTATCTGGCCTCGAGGAGGGTGTAGAGTATGGCTACCAGTACCTCGTTGATGGCACAGTAAAGATTGGCGACCCCTACGCAACAAAGATTCTCGACCCATGGAACGACAAGTGGATTAGCTCTGCGGTATATCCCAACCTCAAGGAGTATCCATCGCAGTACACTTCGGATGTAGTGTCAGTATTCGAGCTTAACCCCGCAGAGTTCACATGGACAGCTACATCATACGAGCGCCCCGCGGAGAACTCGTTGGCTATCTACGAGTTGCTTGTCCGTGACTTTAGCGAGGAGGGCTCTATTAATGCAGTAACCGCGAAGCTCGACTACCTCGAGACTTTGGGTATCAACGCCATTGAGCTTATGCCTATTCAGGAGTTCGATGGTAACGACTCATGGGGCTACAACCCATGCTTCTTCTTCGCTGCCGACAAGGCTTACGGTACCGAGGAGGCTTACAAAACATTCATTGACGAGTGTCACAAGCGCGGCATCGCTGTTATCCTCGATGTAGTATTTAACCACGCTACAGGTCAGTTCCCCTATGCAAAGATGTGGTGGGATGGCGGTGCTAACAAGACTGCTGCCGACAACCCATTCTTCAATGTCGATGCACCCCACAACTGGAGCGTATTCCACGACTTCAACCACACATATCAGTACACCGTGGAGTATGTTGACGATGTGTTGGAGTACTGGATGGAGGAGTACAATGTTGATGGCTTCCGCTTCGACCTCACCAAGGGCTTCGTTCAGAACCCTGGCAATTACGATGCAAGTGGTCGCTCAGAGCAGCGTATAGGCATCTTGAAGCACTACGCAGAGACTATCCGTGCCGTAGACGAGGATGCTTACATCATTTTTGAGCACTTCTGCGACCAGAGCGAGGAGACTGAACTCTACAACTCTGTAGGCGCACTCTGCTGGAACAACAACCAGCGCGGTGGCTATATCGAGACTGTGAAGGGCTGGTACGATGATGGCAAGAATGACGGCTCGGCATATTGGGGCGTTATGGGCGATCTTCAGGGCAATAACTGGTCACAGGATATCACTCTTAACTATGACAATGGCGTATATGTAGCTCAGGATGTGGTATTTGCAGATGCCAACAAGGAGGGTTGCGTCTTTAAGATTCGCAAGAACCGTAGCTGGGATACTTCGTATGGTGTTGCTGATGGTTCAAAGACCCACAACTTGGGTGCTGCCATCTCGCTCAATGGTGCGGCTAATGTTATGGTAAATGCTCAGGTGGGCGTTAAGTATGACATATACTTCGACCTCGCAAAGATGACTGTCTATGTAATGGAGGATGGTCAGCGTCCTTCGCAGTTGTCGCGTGCGTATGCTATGTCAACACGCGCTGGCACCCAGAGTAACTTCTCTGACTTCAAGAAGGGTCGCATCAACAACATCGAGACTCACGATGAGGAGCGTATTGCCTACAGTGTTATCACCTCGGCTCAGGACTATGTCAAGAGTGACTGGGCAGTTATCAGCAAGCGCCTTCAGGCTGTATATGCACTACACTTCCTCACTCCTTACCCCAAGATGATGTGGCAGTTTGGTGAGCTCGGCTACGATGTATCTATCGAGGAGAATGGCCGTACAGGTCGCAAGCCCGTTCGTTGGGACTACTACAACGATGCTAACCGCCGTGCCCTCTACGACGCTATGTCGAAGATTATCTCATGGCGTACCGACAACGAGGAGTACTACGGCCAGGATAATCTTGCCGTTCACACATGGAAGGTTAACGATGTGGATATGGGTGGCAAGACCCTCGTAATGGATAGGGTAATCGTTGTTGCTAACTTCACCAATGCGGAGTCTTCAACAACAATCAATAACCCCAACGCTGGCGAGTGGACAAACCTCATGACAGGCGAGAAGGTTCAGGTTAATGGCTCACACACATTTACTTTGGCTACGAGCGACTACATCGTATTGGTGCGAGAGTAGTATAAATAATTATGGGGTTGTCACAACTGTTGGCAGCCCCATATTTAACTCTACAAATGTATGAAACGTACTATTATTGACTTGTTTGAGGAGTCGGTTGCCAAGTATGGCGACAAGGATTTCCTCCTGGAGAAACATAACGGAAAATTTGAGCCTACATCCTATGCCCAGACCAAGGCGGAGGCATTGAAGACGGGTGCAGGTCTTGCTGCTATAGGCATCAAGCCTGGCGATAGGGTATCTATACTTGCCGAGGGTTGCAACAACTGGATTATCTCGGAGTTGGGTCTTTTGTATGCGGGTGCTGTGAGTGTGCCCCTCTCAATTAAGCTGGAGGAGGCTAACGACCTCTTGTTCCGCCTGCGTCATGCCGATGTTAAGGCGCTCTTCGTGTCGAAGAACCAGTTGCCCAAGGTGTCGAAGATTGTGGACCAGTTGCCAGACCTTGAGCACATCATCGTGTGGGGTGACGTGGAGAGCGACCTCGCCATTGCCGAGACGCTCGAGTCACTCAAGGCGTGCGGTGAGCAGTACCTCGCGGAGCACGAGGAGGAGTTTTTGGCTATCGGTCGTGCGCTCCAGAATGACGACTACGCAACCATCACCTACACCTCGGGCACTACGGCAGACCCCAAGGGCGTGGTGCTCACACACCGCAACTACACGGCGAATGTTGAGCAGGCGCTGTCGGTGGTAACGATTCCCTCGACATGGCGCACGCTTATCATCCTGCCCCTCGACCACTGCTTTGCGCACGTCGTAGGCTTCTATATCATGATTGCGTGTGGCGCTTCGGTGGCTACTACGGAGGTGGGACGCACACCCATGGAGACGCTCAAGAACATACCTATTAATATAAAGGAGGTGCGCCCACACTTCTTGCTCTCGGTTCCTGCGCTTGCGAAGAACTTCCGCAAGAACATCGAGACCTCTATCCGCAAGAAGGGCAAAACTACAGAGCGCCTCTTTAACTTTGCCCTCAAGACATCGTACGCCTACCAGGCAGATGGCTACTCAAAGGGTAAGGGCTTGCGTTGGGTATTGAAGCCCCTCGTAGCGCTCTCCGACAAGATTCTCTACTCAAAGGTTCGCGAGGCATTTGGTGGCGAGTTGCAGTTCTTCATCGGTGGCGGTGCATTGCTCGATAGCGAGCTTCAGCGCTTCTTCTACGCCGTTGGCATACCCATGTTCCAGGGCTACGGCCTCTCGGAGGCTACTCCCGTAATCTCGACCAACGCACCCTCGAAGCGTAACCACCGCTTCGGCTCATCGGGTCGCCTTGTGCAGCCCCTCGAGATTAAGATACTCGACGAGGAGGGTCGCGAGCTCCCCGTAGGCCAGAAGGGTGAGATTGTTATCAAGGGTGAGAATGTCATGGCGGGATACTGGAAGAACCCCGAGTCTACAGCTGACACCGTGCGTGACGGATGGCTCTATACGGGTGATATGGGCTACATGTCCGAGGATAACTTCCTCTATGTCTTGGGTCGCTTCAAGAGCCTCCTCATCTCGAGCGATGGCGAGAAGTATAGCCCCGAGGGTATGGAGGAGGCGATGGTGGATAAGTCGCCTTATATCGACCAGATTATCGTCTACAACAACCAGTGCCCATATACCATTGCCCTTGCTGTGCCATCGAAGGAGAACCTCAATCGCACACTTGACGAGCGAGGCATCGAGGGTGAGGCACGCTACGCCGAGGCGGCAAAGATTATCGCAGCGGAGGTGGCAAAGTATCGCACAGGTGGCGTATATGCCGATGAGTTCCCCGACCGTTGGGTACCCGCAGTGGTGGCGATTGCCGATGAGGCATTTACGGAGCAGAACGGCCTTGTGAACAGCACGATGAAGGTTGTGCGCAACAAGGTAGAGAAGCACTTTGCCGAGGCCATTGCTCACGCTTACACTCCCGAGGGTAAGGCGGTGGATAATGCACGCAACATTGCAGCTCTAAAGAAGATTTTGGGCTAACGGGTAATCCTCCATAGATAGGATGCGGATAGGTATTGTCTATCCGCATCTTTTTTTATTACCATACATCCTCAAACAAAAAGAGCTCTGCCGAAGCAGAGCTCTCAATACGCGGGTATAACCCCTATCAATTAGCCGAGGATCTCGAGCATCTTGATAGCTGCAGTTGCAACGGGAGTACCAGGGCCGAAGATTGCCGCAGCACCATCCTTGTACAACTGATCGTAGTCCTGTGCGGGGATAACGCCACCTACTACAACTACGATATCCTCGCGGCCCAACTTCTTGAGCTCTGCGATGATCTGGGGAACGAGGGTGAGGTGACCCGCTGCAAGTGATGATACACCTACAACGTGTACGTCGTTCTCAACAGCCTGCTTTGCAGCCTCCTCGGGAGTCTGGAACAAAGGACCCATATCTACGTCGAAGCCGAGGTCAGCGTAACCTGTAGCAACAACCTTAGCACCACGGTCGTGACCATCCTGGCCCAACTTAGCGATCATAATACGGGGCTGACGGCCCTCCTTCTTTGCAAAGTCAGCACACATCTGCTTTGCCTTCTCGAATGCTGAATCTGATTTCACCTCTGCTGAATATACACCTGAGTTCAAACGAATAACTGCCTTGTAGCGACCTACGATCTTCTCGCAAGCGTCAGAGATCTCACCGAGTGATGCGCGAACCTTTGCCGCCTCAACTGCCAATGCGAGCAAGTTGCCTTCACCTGTGCGTACGCACTCGGTGATTGCTGCCAATGCTGCCTCAACAGCTGCGTTGTCACGGTTAGCACGGAGCTCCTGCAAACGCTTAACCTGGCTCTCACGAACTGCTGTGTTGTCTACAGCCAAGATGTCGATAGGTGCCTCCTTCTCCAAACGGTACTCGTTAACGCCGATGATAGTCTCAACGCCAGAGTCGATGCGAGCCTGCTTACGCGCTGCAGCCTCCTCGATACGGAGCTTAGGAATACCTGTCTCGATAGCCTTTGCCATACCACCAAGCTGCTCGATCTCCTGGATGTGACCCCAAGCCTTGTGAGCGATCTCGTGTGTAAGAGCCTCTACATAGTATGAACCTGCCCATGGATCGGCTGAACGACATACGTTAGTCTCCTCCTGGATGTAGATCTGTGTGTTACGAGCGATACGAGCTGAGAAGTCAGTAGGAAGTGCGATAGCCTCATCCAAAGCGTTGGTGTGTAATGACTGAGTGTGACCCAAAGCTGCACCCATAGCCTCGATAGCTGTACGTGCTACGTTGTTGAATGGATCCTGCTCAGTGAGTGACCAACCTGAAGTCTGTGAGTGAGTACGCAATGCCAAAGACTTAGGATTCTTAGGCTCGAACTGCTTAACGATCTTTGCCCACAACAAACGCGCTGCACGCATCTTAGCGATCTCCATGAAGTGGTTCATGCCGATAGCCCAGAAGAATGACAAGCGGGGTGCGAAGGCGTCGAT
>JAZRJJ010000010.1:0-47126 GCA_045645705.1 Alistipes sp.
GGCAGGATGAGCATTTTAAAAAGAGGGAGCCAAGAACACATCTCAAGGATAAAAATTAAAAAAGTACACAAACTTTTTACAAATAATTCATTTAAAAATTCAAAAGTTTCTGCTATAAATATAGTAGCAAAAGGAAAGGAGTTTTTATTATGCCAATAAGACTTAATGAAGACAAGGAAATAGTAGCGAGAGTTAAGGAAGGCCTTAAATTAAAAGGCGGCTACTGTCCCTGCAGACTCCAGAAAACAGAAGAAAACAAATGTATCTGCAAGGAATTCCGTGAGCAGATGGCTGACCCGAATTTTGAAGGCTACTGCCACTGTATGTTATATTATAAATATAAAGATTAATTAATAAGGAAGGATAAACAACATGGCACTTATACACGTAACAAGCGAAAATTTTGAAAAAGACGTAATGCAAAGCGAAAAGACCGTTCTTATCGACTTTTGGGCTACATGGTGCGGCCCATGTCGTTGCGAGATACCCTACCTCGTGGAGGCATACGCCAAGTATGCACCTCAGGGGTTAGAGATTTATGGCGTGTCCTTCGACTACCCAGGCACAGAGGCTCGCTGGAGAGAGTTTATGGCAGAGAATAACATGACATGGATAAATGTCTGGGGCACGGACGAGGATGGCTCGTGGAGGGCTGGCGAGGAGTTTAATGTCGATGGGATCCCGGCTAACTTCCTATACTCGCCAGAGGGCAAACTCGTAGCGAGAAATCTACGTGGTGACAACTTAGAGAGAGTCCTCGCAGAACACATAAGATAAACACTAAAAACAGTTGTACTCGAATTACCTAATCACACTTTTTTCTATTTACGCGCTTAAACTTTTTGATATTGTGAGATAGTTTTGTATCTTTGTTGATTGAAATAAATGTATCAAAACTTTTGAAACTATGATAAAGTCAATGACGGGCTTCGGCAAGGGCGAGGCCACTGTAGACGACAAAAAGATACGCGTGGAACTACGCTCATTAAACTCGAAGCAACTCGACCTATCTATCAAGTTGCCAGGCAAATATCGCGCTGCGGAGGCCGAGATGCGTAGCATCATTACTCGCGAGTTGCAGCGTGGTAAGGTTGACTGCTTCGTGTCGTTCGAGGCAGCTACGGCCGAGACCTCTGCACATATCAACCGCGAGGCATTCAAGGCCTATGTCAATGAGTTGCGCGAGGTATGCGTGGAGAATAATGTTACGACAGACTCATTCCTTAACGCCGTACTTCGCATGCCCGATGTTATCACAAGCGAGGAGCGCGAGGTATCTGTGGCAGAACTTGCTGCAATCATTGAGGCTACAAAGGCGGCATGTGCTGAGTTGAATAACTTCCGCATTCAGGAGGGCGCTATTCTCATCGCTGACCTCTTGGGTCGCATCGACCTTATTGAGAAGTATCGCCACGAGGTGGAGCAGTTCGAGGGTGCGCGCGTTGAGACAATCAAGAACCGCATCCGTGAGAACATCGAGAAGCTTCAACTTGAGGTTGACAACAACCGACTCGAGCAGGAGATGATATTCTATATCGAGAAGCTCGACATTACCGAGGAGAAGGTGCGCCTCGACAACCACTGCAACTACTTCCGTGAGGTGGCAGCAGAGGAGAAAGCTCCAGGTCGCAAGCTCGGCTTCATCGCTCAGGAGCTTGGCCGCGAGATTAACACCATGGGCTCGAAGTCAAATGAGGCGAACATGCAGCGCCTTGTAGTTAAGATGAAGGATGAACTCGAGAAGATTAAGGAGCAGGTACTCAATATCTTATAAAGTGTAGAAATATGGGTAAATTAGTAATATTTTCAGCCCCAAGCGGCTCGGGTAAGACCACTATAGTTCGCGAACTTTTGAAGCGTTTCCCACAGTTCGAGTTCTCAATTTCTGCCACATCGCGTCTTCCTCGCGGCAAGGAGCAGAATGGTGTGGACTACTACTTCCTCACAAACGAGGAGTTCCGCGCACGCGTAGAGCGTGACGAGTTCGTAGAGTGGGAGGAGGTATATGCTGGCACTTGCTATGGTACACTCAAGAGTGAGATGGAGCGCATCTGGTCGAAGGGTAATGTTATTGTCTTCGACGTAGATGTTATGGGCGGCATCAACCTCAAGCGCCTCTTTGGCGAGGATGCCTGCTCGGTATTTATTATGCCTCCTTCGGTGGAGGAGTTGGAGCGCCGTTTGCGCGGCCGTGGCACTGATAGCGAGGAGGTTATCCTTAAGCGTATCGCAAAGGCAGACTTTGAGCTAACGAAGGCTCCAGAATTTGACCATGTTGTGGTCAACGATGTCTTGGATGTAGCGGTTGATGAGGCTACAGCAATTATTGGTAATTTCTTAAAGTAAAATAGAATATGAAGCAGCGTATGTTGTTGTATTTCGGTTCTTTTGACCCAATACACAATGGACATATAGCACTTGCGGAGTATGCACTCGACAAGGACTTGGCAGATCAGGTGGCACTTGTTATCTCGCCACAGAATCCCTTTAAGGCTGATGTGTTGCAGACTCCCGAGTATACACGATATGAGATGGTAGAGATGGCGTGCAAGGAGTCGCGTTACCCCGAGCGTATATTGCCGTCGGTTGTAGAGTTTGTTCTTGAAAAGCCCTCATATACAATCAATACACTTGATTACCTCAAGGAGAATCATGGTGCAGATATGGAGTTTTCCATCATCACAGGCAGCGACATCTGGGCGCGCTTTGATGAGTGGAAGGATTATGAGCGCATCTTGAACGAGTATAAGATTTATGTATATCCACGCAAGGGTTACGAGGTTGAGAAGTTCGCCGATAGAGTAACAATTCTTGAAGATGCACCATTTGTTGAGTTCTCGTCTACAGAGGTGCGTGGCAAGGCGGAGCGCGGCGAGGATATTTCGGCTATGGTAAGCCCCTCTGTATCGGACTACATTGTGAAGAATCAGTTGTGGACCCCAGCTGGTCGCATCGTACGTCTTACATCTATGATTGAGGGCGGTGATGAGCGTGATATACTCTATATCGAACGCGGCAAGTGCTACTTCCAGCATAACGAGTGGGGCAAGGCTATTAACGACTTTAACAAGGCAAAGGCTATTAATCCCGACAATCAGGAGGCTCAGCAGTTGCATGACATGGTCTACGAGATTCTTTCGTTCCGCTATAAGGATATCTACAACCCTTAATAGATGAAGTTATGATAGAGATTGATGATAAGATAGTTAGCCTCGATATTTTACGCGAGAACTTCTGCTGTGACTTGTCAAAGTGCAAGGGTATCTGCTGCGTAGAGGGCGATTCTGGTGCGCCACTCGATATCGACGAGGTAGACATTCTTGAGGAGGAGTGGGAGAACTATGCCCCCTATATGACAGAGGAGGGTCGTGCTGCAATTGAGGAGCAGGGCTTTATGGTTGTAGATGCCGATGGCGACTACACTACGCCATTGGTCGATAACGCTGCGTGTGCCTATGCCTTTGAGGAGGATGGCATCACCTTCTGCGCTATCGAGCGCGCATACCGCGAGGGTAAGTGCTCATTCATTAAGCCTATTTCTTGCCACTTGTACCCCATTCGAGTGGCTCGATTCCGCAATGGTAGCGCTGGCTTGAACTATCATCGTTGGGCTGTGTGTGGCTCGGCTCGTGAGTGCGGCAAGAAGCTTGGCTTGCCTATATATAAGGGTTTGAAGGAGCCTATTATTCGCGCCTTTGGTGAGGACTTCTATCGCCAGTTGGAGCTTGCCGAGGATATGATAAAGGAGGCTAAATAGCCTATATAAAATAGTTTAGATGAATAGAATTAAATTATACATTTTAAGTGTTTTAACACTTGTTGCTTCAACTGCTTTTGCTCAGTCGGCTGATAGCGTAAAAGTTGCAGCAGACTCATTGCGCAACACCCATGTTGAGCAACCCGAGCCTGTGCGTCCTGTACGCACTCTTGGCAAGGTGGCGGTTATCGACACATTGCCTACGGGTAATAGCGCGTTGAGCATCGTGCTCTTTAACGACAACACATGGCGATACATCCTCGCCGAGGACTATAAGAATGACCCCGAGGTCTTTAATGATCACTGGGACACTACAAATATTCATGCCTATAGGGATGTAGCATTGGATTCACTACCAGAGGCCTCGGTAATTCGCCTTGTGGACTCTTTAGAGAGTTATCACTATCCATACATAGGTCGTATCACCTCGCGCTATGGCCCTCGCAAGGGTCGTGCACACCAGGGTCTCGACCTCGGATTGAAGACTGGCGACCCAATCTATGCAACATTCGATGGCAAGGTGCGTATCTCAAAGGCAGCTGGTGACTATGGTAACCTCATCGTTATCAGGCACAACAACGGCCTGGAGACTTATTACGCACATCTCTCACAGCGCGATGTAGAGGTAGGTGACTGGGTTGTCGCAGGCCAGCAGATTGGTTTGGGCGGTAGCACAGGTCGCAGTACTGGTCCACACCTCCACTATGAGGTGAGATACAAGGGACAATCATTTGATCCTGAGCGCCTCATAGATTTTAGTAATGGCAATCTACGTCGCGATGAGCTATTACTCAAGCGCCGTCATTTCAGTATCTACTCGAAGTTTGAGCAGGACTTTGGCGACGAAGAGGAGGTAGCAAAGCAGGAGGAGGCAGAGCGCAAGGCTGCTGCAGCAGTACAATACCATACTATACGTTCGGGTGATACTTTGGGAGCACTTGCTCGTAAATATGGCACTTCTGTATCACGCCTATGTCAGCTCAATGGCATCAAGTCTACTACGACACTTCGCATCGGCAAGAAATTGCGTGTGAGGTAGTACAAATGTAGGCCTTATGAAGCGCGTAGTTTCAATATTTCTTTTGATTATGGCTCATGTCGCAGGTTATGCACATGAGCCTATAATCATTCCTACACCCCAGAGCGTCGTAACGGGGGATGGATACTACAGGATTTCGCCCGAGACGACCATCTCGACCTCTTATGATGAGTTACAGCCATTGGTGGACTTTTGCGTTACGGAAATAGGTTTAACTAAGTCTGCGAAACTCGGTGATATCAAGTTAATTGTAGACGATAATTTAGAGTACGAAGAGTATAGATTATCGGTATCTGCAGATGGCGTTACTATATGCGGCGGTGGTTATGGTGGCGTATTTAATGGTGTCGCGACATTCATGCAGTTACTACTCGTAGATGTATATTCTGAAGGCTTGAGAGGTAGTGCGAATGTAGTTTGTTGCGAGATTGCTGATTCACCACGCTATGAGCATCGCGGCTTTATGCTCGATGTTTGTCGCACATGGATGGATAAGGAGGCGGTGATGAACTTTATCGACCTCTTGGCATACCATAAGATAAACTCACTACGCCTGCACCTTACCGACGATGAGGCGTGGCGTCTGGAAATTAAGTCACACCCCGAGCTTGCCAAGGTTGGTGGCTTCCGTGGTGGAGAAAGCCCTATTTGGCCTCGTTATGGCAAATGGAATGAAAAGTGGGGTGGCTATTACACCCAAGAGGATATGCGCGAGATAATCGCATATGCCACAGTTCGCAATATAGAGGTTATTCCCGAAATAGACCTACCGGGCCATAGTCTCTGCATGGCGACGATGCACCCAGAGATATTGTGCGACTATACGAGAACAAATAGCGCCTCGTATGGCTACGACACTCGCTCGGCATTCTGTGCATCGCGCGAGGAGAACTATGAACTCCTTGCCGATATTTTGGGCGAGGTATGCGAGCTATTCCCATCGGAATATATCCATATTGGTGGTGACGAGGTCGAAATGTCGCAGTGGGAGCGATGCCCAAGTTGTCAGGCGTTAATGCGTGATAATGGAATGAGTAGCACATCTGAACTGCAGCAATACTTTATGTCACGATTGACCGACATTCTTGCGCAGCATGGCAAGAAAGCCGCCGTGTGGAATGAGGCTATTGATGGAGGTAAACTATCAGCTGATACGCGCGTATATGGTTGGGAGAGCATCAAGGAGTGTCGTACGGCTGCTACAGGCTATGCAACGGTTGTCATGCCAGGCCAGTTCTTCTATTTCGACATGAAGCAGTCTGCGCGCGAGCCTGGTCACGACTGGGCGGCTATCTTCGATTGGACAAAGGTCTACAACTTTACACTCACGGCGCAAGGTTTCACGGATGTCGAGCAGGCAAATGTACTCGGCTTCGAGGGTTCGTTCTTTAGCGAGTTATACGCGTCACACAATCCCGAAACTCCCGACTATTTGCACTATCAAACCTTTCCTCGCATTGTGGCTCTTGCCGAGGTGGCGTGGGTAGATAGTGATGAGCGAGATGAGTCGGCGTTCTATACCAAGATGGTTGAACACTACGATAGGCTCGATGCCATGGGTGTTGCTTACAGGCTTATGTCGCCAAAAGTAGGGTATAAGGATGGAGTATTGACTGTTTCAACCAATGATGGAAGTAACATCTTCTATCGTCGTGAGCCTATGGATGTTGAGATGTTGTATACTGCGCCTATTGTAACTAATAAGCCAGCGGAGTATTGCTTTGTATCACGCCGCGGCGAGGCTTGTTCCACAGAGGCTGGCGTGGCTGCGCATTTCAAGACTATTACCCCCACATTTGATATTACATCGTCGATGAACGATAGCGAGAAGTTCTCGTTCGATAAGGCTGAGGGTTATGGTCGCATTGCTCGCACCACGCGCGCTGGCGATGTTGGTGACTGGGTGATGTTTACATTCGAGCAGCCAGTTTCGTGTCGCAGGATGAAGGTTGCAACTGGCAACTTCCAGCTTCCTCGTTATACCTTTGAGAATGGCTATGTGGAGGTGAGTTACGACGGCAAGACCTTCGAGCGAGTGGGCGAGTTGGATTGCGGCATGTTCTATATTGAATACCCCACACGCCCGATTAAGGCGGTGCGTATAACATGCACATCACGAGGTAATGGTGCCGAGTGGGTGTCCATTCAGCCACCTACCATCTGGCCTAAATTGTAGACTATACATTAAAGTAATAGCCGCCAAAATAGTTTAATTGGCGGCTATTATCTTATTGTGTTTTAGATGTATTACATATTCGCAATCTTAACAACCTCGCTAATCTTCTCCTGTGGAATATCGCCTGTGATAACGATAAAACCTGAGGGATCTTCATTCTCAACTACAACAACAAGGTCTGTGAAAATATCACCTTCGCTCTTTGTGTAGACGGTGAATGTCGCGCCATCCTCGTTAGCCGAGAGCAACTCATTAACATCGGACTTCTTAACTGCCTTCTTTGCATCTTTAATGATGCTTTTTGCAACACCTGCATCCTCGCATAGAAGTATCTGTATCTCATCTACGAAATCGAGACCGGCATCACTACCTGCAAACATCGCAATCATCTGCTTGTTTACTGTCATCGCGGTCACGCCCTCCATGCCATTATACTTCTCGCCGAGCTTTGCAAAATGTGGGAGCTGTGCCATTGCCATAATTGGCAACATCATCATTACTAATAAAATAGTGCGTTTCATATAAATTAGATTTTAGTTGTTATATTAGATCCATCAATGAGCTGATGTTGTTCAACTCGAGGTTCTTGCCGTTGATGTGCATTAGTATACACTCGTCGCCACTATATGCCATTATGAAGATATCTACTACAACGCCACTCTCGTTTGATCGTTGGCAGATTTCGACAGCCTCACCTCCGCTATTCACTGACATTATCACCTCATATCCCTTTAAGGCCTCTTTGACCTGGGTACGAAATGTAGGTATCAGCGCCTTGTTTTCTACGGCTATCACCTGCATATACTCGGCCTCGATGCTTACCTCCATCGACTTGAGCATCGCATTTGAGATGTTGATTGTCGTGCAATCCTCCTTTGTTGAGTACTCATCAAACAGGGCATCAAAGGTTGGAGTTTGTGCCATTGCCGTAAATGGCAACAATATGGTTAGCAATATAATAAGTCGTTTCATGTCGAGTAAATTTTAGTTAGAACCAAATACCCATACCAGCACTCAAACGCTTGCCCTTGGGGCCTGTACCCTCGCGGAAAAGATCAATGAATGAGTAGTTAACATAGCCATAGAGTCGCTTCCAACCGATGCGTGCTGTTGCGCCAACCTGAATAGGGTTAACCGTTACCTTATCCTGAACAGTTGTTCTTGGAAACTTATATCTCGTACTTGTAGCCATCAAGATATCAAGGTTTACGCCCGCTGCTATGAAGAAGTTGTGTTTGATATTCCAATCGAGCATCAGGGGGATGTGAAAGTATGATGTGCTAAACTTTGACTTCTTGATGTTAGCCTCGAGTGCCACGGGGCGCATCATGCCGTCAATACACTTAAATGTGTGGTTGCTGTTGAAGACGTAATCCTCAAGCGTAAAGCCAAATGCCATTGAGAATACAAGCGAGCGACTCTGCGTAAGTGGCACATTGAGTGTACCTACATTGAACGAGTAGTTGATGCTCTTAGTACTACTAAACATCAGCGCATTGGTATCTTCGGGTGAATACATTGAGTAGTCGGTTTGGACAAAGGTATTTGCGCCAATCTCAAACCAAGCGATATGGTTAAACGAAGGCGAGTCGAGGCCCATAAAACCGAAGTATGCACGCTGTGGCTTCTTAATGGTTGCCACCTCGACATGCTCAATCTTGCCGTTGCCAATCTCAAATCGAGAGCCATTGAGCATGATGCTAAGGTTGCCATTGTTTGATGATATAGAACTGTTGCCTTCGCTATCGAGGTACATAACCTTCTCTTGACTCTCGGTTGTGACCTCCTGGGCATATGCCACACTTGTCATGAGTAGCGCAAGTGCTATTATTGTAATAAGTCGTTTCATAGTGCTCTAAATTAGTTTAGTTTCAGGTGTTTATTTTGCTATAGTATAGTGTGTTAATCGATTAACCTCTGCCATTGCTAATTGCATATCCTCCGATAGGTTGCCGAGTATTCTGCTTGCCTCGGCATAAGCCAATTGGTCGTCTTCAACCTTTACGCCGTTGACATAACAGATATATGCGGGTGCGGTCTCGGCGGGAGTATCCATATTGCTGCTATTAGGGACAAGCGTTATTGCTGCACCAATGAGTATTGCTACTGCGGCCGCCATGCCTGCCATCCACCTAACATTCAGTCGGAAAATGTTGCGGCGCTTGGTCTCAACATTTACTCTGACCTCTCTATTTGGAGTTTCGTGGCTCAAAGTGTCGAATGCACCGAGCATCATCTTCACCGCCTGATACTCCTCGGGGATATCCTCATTCTCGGTAAAATAGCGCTTTAGCTCCTGCTCCTCCTCTATTGAGGTAATACCTCCAAAGTACTTATCAACTAATATTTTAACTCTACTTAACTCCATAGTTCATTAGCTTTATTAATTGTTCCCTAATGCTCTTTCTTGCTCTCGAGAGGTTCACTCTCACGCTTGCTTCGTCGCTCTCAAGGAGAATGGCTATCTCCTCTATTTCGTAACCCTCAATGTCGCGCATGTGTATTGCCAAGCGTTGCTTGTCGGGTAGCTCTGCTATAAGTTTGCGAGTGAGCGTTGCCATGTCGTTTGTTGTTGTCACGCTGTCGCCATCCGTCATCGGTGCTGTTACATCCGAACTCATGAAGCTTTGCGCTCGTTGTCGTGCTCGCTGGCGGTCTATAGCAAGGTTGTGTGCCATGCGGCAGACATAGGCTCGCGGATACTGGCTTTGGAGCACTGCGTCGCGGGCCCTCCAGACCCTCTCGAAGACATCCTGCACAATATCCTCCGCCTCGATGTCATCCGTTATGATGCTTCGAGCCAGGCGATACACCGTGTCGCGTAGCGAGTTCACGAACTCTATGTATTGTGCTTCGGTCTTCAAAGTTTGTGGTTTTTGTTTTGTTTTCTATCTATATAACGAACAACGGCCACGAATGTAACATCGCAACCGTATTTTTTTTGATATTTTTGTTCGCTACTTATTAAATAGGTGCTTGATTGCTGCAATGGGGTCGTATATCAACATGCGTGGGCCTGCCCATCGCATCACATCCCTAATCTTTTGGCGCATGTCGGGACGGTAACAATGGATAGGGCATCGTTTGCATGCGGGCTTCCTATCACCGAACTTGCAGCCATCGAGCCTCTTATGTGCATACACCTCAAGTTCTTTATACTCTTGTGGCATCTCGTTACACCTTAACTTATGTTTGCAGTATAGCTCAATCATGTGGCTAACCACCCGCTTTTCACTCTTTATACTTCCCATATTTTTCACTCTATTTATTCGCAAACTTACGAAAATAATGGGATTTTCGCAAATAGCATATTTTGTAAATAATGTGTGATAATATAAGAAAAATATTGTATCTTTGCCCTATGTATATTATGGATGGAAGGTGCACAAAAAATGGCGTCAGCAGGATGTGCGACGCCACGATTGTGACTCCGAAAGGATTCGAACCTTCATCGTAAGAACCGGAATCTTAAATTCTATCCATTGAACTACGGAGCCGTGGCACAAAGATACTATTTATTTTTTAATTGAGGGGTGGTCGGCAACTCTTTTGGTGCGTAATGGCTCGCTGACAACATTAAATTGTGGCAATATGACTAATAAGTATAACAACTGGGAGCGTCTTGAGCGTGTGCTGGAGTATGTGCACATGAATGCAAATGCCTTTGCTACTTATATCGGCATGCAGCGCTCCGAGAATATATACCACATCAAGCGAGGTGCCTTTGGAATATCGGAGGAACTTGTGGAGCGCATCACGGCGCGCTTTCCAGAGATTAACCCCACATGGCTATTGTCGGGCGTGGGCGATATGCTACTCAATAAGGTTGCAGACAAAAGCATTGTGCCATTCTATGAGCAGGGCATTGAACAGCTCCTCGGTCAGGGCGACAAGCGCCTTAAGCTCGGTAAATACCAGTTGCCATATAGCTGCGATTGCGATGTCGTTGTGCGAATCAAGACACACTCGATGGTGCTGCCGGGAACAGCAACTACGGACCTATTCCTCAAGAGCATCAAGGTGGAGGAGATGGTGCAGGGCAACGAATATCTTATCGTGCTGGACGACAAGGTGCTGTGGCGCAAGATACGCTGCGTAAAGGCTGCACCCGAGCAGTGGCGCCTTGTGGCATACGACAGAACTGAAGATCCCGATGTTGTCATAAACAAGAGCGATATCCGTCACGTCTGGCGTGTTATTGCCCGCATGGCGATACTTGTCAGCTAATGTAACACTTCACTAAAATGAATTAAAACATTTAATTATGAATATCTTAGCTATTACATGGGATTGGAATCCCATACTCTTTCAAATCGGCGATTTCGACATCCGCTGGTATGGTCTTATGTGGGCAGTAGCCATCTTGGCTGCCGAGCGCATCTGCCACTTTACATTCAAGCACGAGGGTCTTCCACCCCAAACATTGGAGTCTGCCTTTATTTGGATTGTGCTTGGCACATTTGTTGGCGCACGCGTCGGTCACTGTCTTTTCTACGGCGTGGATGGCGATTTCTGGTACTTCTACAAAAATCCACTGGAGATTATCACAGGTATCCGTGATGGCGGTATGGCGAGCCATGGTGCCACATTGGGCATCTTCCTCGGCATATGGATATTCTGCAAGCGTAACCGTTTGCCATTTATCTGGGGCCTCGATCGCATCGCCATCGTCGCTCCATTGAGCGGTGCCATCATCCGCTTGGGTAACCTCTTCAACTCCGAGATTGTTGGTATGCCAACAGATATGCCTTGGGGCTTTTTGTTCCCCCGCTGCATGGAGGACAGATACCTCGAGCTTGCCGATGTTCCAGCGCGTCACCCCGCACAGCTCTACGAGGCATTGTGCTATGTACTTGTATCCTTGTTCATCTTGTGGCTCTACTACCGCAAGGATTTGGGTCGCCGCCGCCCAGGCCTACTCTTTGGTGTGGCGATGATTGGCATCTTCCTCTCTCGATTCTTCATCGAATTCTGTAAGGAGCGTCAGGTTGCCTTTGAGGATTTCCTTCCTCTTGACATGGGTCAGATGTTGAGCATTCCATTCATCATCCTTGGTGTGGCGATGATTGCCGTTGCACTCAAGCGCCCTGCGGTTACCGATGTTGATGCCGTGGTAACCAATGCAAACCGCTTCTATGCGAGCGAGGCAAAGAAGAAAAACAAGCGATAACACCATGGTAAACGAGGTCAACAATATCATTTACAACACTCTTGTTGCCGAACGAGCAATTCACCTACCAAGTGTTGGTACGCTCTCCATCGTGCGCAAGAGTGCAGAGCTGGCATCGGGTGGTACGATTCTGCCTCCATCATACACCGTGCAGTTCTCGTCAAGCACCCATGCAATATCATTGGTCGATGCCATCGCACGCGAGGCAGGCGTGGATAACGCAAGTGCCGAGGATATATACTCGCGATGGCTGGAGAAGGTGCAAACTGAGTCGATACTGACTATTGAGGGTGTTGGCAGATTGCAGCATAAGAGTTTTGTGGCAGATAGTGACTTACTGACTCTCTTGAACCCGACGACTACTCCCGTCAGAATCAAGCGCCAGAACAAGGGTGCTATTTCCGCCGCCTTGATTGCATCGTTTATCGGAGTGGGAATTATCTTTGGTGCTGCGGCGTGGTTCTTCTTTAACGATGAGCAAAGGGTCTATCCTAAAACAACCGAACAGCATAATACTCCTACACCAGATATTGCAGAGGTGGAGAATATCATTATCGAGGAGCAGGTCGAGGAGGTTATACCCGAGGAGCTTGTGGAGGTTGTTGAGCCCGAAATAATTGAGGTGGCGGATGACTGGACACAAGAGTCGGATGTTCGTCACTGGGTTGTTGCCGGCAGCTATTCGACCGAACAGAATGCCAATATCGCAAAGGATGCACTTATGGCTGAGCATAACGACCTTACATGCAACATTATCTCGTTGGGTAAGATGTATGCCGTTGCAGTTTATGGCAGTGCCGAGCGCGACGACTGCGTAGAGTTTATGCGTGAGCATGGTCGCGAAATTGAGAATATGTGGATTTTCACACCCAAAAAGTATCAGTAGCCAATGTCACTTTCCCGAATGTTAATATCGTTGATTGACACGCTCTATATCAAACCTTTAGAGCGTGTTATATCACGTCAAATATTCGGATATTTCATATGCGGTGCCGCAAATATGGCTCTCGACACGTTGTGGTATTTTTTGATTTACCACTATGTTGTACTCGAAAGCAATGTTGACCTTGGCATAGTTGTGATTTCCCCGCATATAGCGGCACTCATCATCGTCTTCCCAATAACCTTCTTCACGGGATTTCTACTAAACCGCTATGTCGCCTTTCGTGCTACACAGCAGCGCACCACAAAGCAACTATTTAGATATGCCCTCTCGGTAGTAGGCTCGATACTCTTGAACTACGCTTTAATGAAGTTCTTTGTTGACATGTGTCATGTGTGGCCAACGATTGCGAAGATGCTTACGACAGTTATCGTTGCGATGTATAGCTATATGGTAGCGAAATATTTCAGCTTTACTCAGACCGATAAATAGTTGCGGCTCGGTATATGATGTAACGATTTAAATAGATTAACTAAACCTTTTACCCACTATGGAACATCTATGGATACTTTTGGCAATATCGTTTGCCATTTCAGCAGTAGGTTGGATCTACTTTGTCTACTTCTTTAGCATTGGCTACGGTCTCTCTATCACGGCACTTGCTGCAGCTACGGCAATTATCTTCCGCGATAGCTTGACTATCCCCTCGGCAATACTCCTCGGAGTGCTATTTGTATATGGCATTCGCCTGGCAATGTACCTCCTTATTCGCGAGCGTAAGTCGGCGTCGTACAAGAAGATACTCTATCAACCTGAAATTTCGAAGCGTAAGCCATTCTTTGTCATGCTTATGATTTGGATTTCGTGTGCATTGCTCTATGTCGGCCAGATTAGCCCTACAACATTCTACCTTGCAAACCTTGCCGATGGCGCTTCGGTAAATGAGTGGTGGATGTGGGGTGGTGCTATCACTGCCGCTTTGGGAGTCCTCATTGAGATGGTTGCCGATGCACAGAAGAGTGCGGCAAAGAAGCGTAACCCTAACCGCTTTGTTAGCCATGGTCTATATCGCATTGTGCGTTGCCCCAACTACTTCGGTGAGGTATTGATGTGGACAGGCAGCTTTATCGTCTGCTTCGGTGCATGCTGCACTTTGTGGCAGTGGGTTGTAGCCGCATTGGGCTATATCGGCATCGTCTATGTGATGTTTAGTGGTGCACGCCGCCTTGAAATGCGCCAAACAGAGGTCTATGGCAACGACCCCGAGTTCCAGGCTTACATCAAGCGCACGCCAATCATCCTGCCGCTTGTACCAATCTATAGCGTAGCCAAGCATAAATGGTTGCAGGGTTAAAAACAACAAATGACGTCGAGATCTCGACGCCATTTGTTGTATAGTGCATTATGCGACATTACCTAAACTATTCGTTTAACTCCAACCAGCGCATCTCCTTCTCGTCAATCATGGATACGAGCTCCTCGATGCGTTTCGAAATCTCGGTTATGCGGTCGTAGGGTAGTGTGCCTAATGAGAGCTCTGCCTCCAACTCTGCACGCTCTGCGCCATGTGCTGCAAGGTCGGCCTCAATCTGCTCCAACTCGCGCTGCTCCTTATATGAAAGTTTGCGCTTTGAGGTGTCGTGAGTGCGCTGCTGCTGAGGTTTTGCAGGTGTCGCATTGCGTTGCTTTGCACGCTCCTCATCTTCCTTTTCCTTCATAAATTCGCGATACTCGCTATACTTGCCAACGAAGTCCTTAATGCGACCATCACCCTCGAATACGAAGATATGGTCGACGCTCTTATCGAGGAAGTAGCGGTCATGCGACACGATAAGGAGGCAACCGTTAAACTCTTGCAAGTACTCCTCCAGAACGTTCAACGTCATGATGTCGAGGTCGTTGGTAGGCTCATCGAGGATAAGCATATTGGGGTTGCGCATAAGCACGGTCAGCAGGTAGAGGCGACGCTGCTCGCCACCGCTCAATATGTCTACGCGCTTGTTGAATGTCTCGTGCGGAAAGAGAAAACGATTGAGATATGTCGTAGCCGAAATGGCATGACCATCCGATGCCTTAACCACATCTGCAATATCCTGTACGCACTCCAAGACAGTCTGACCAGGTTTGAATGTGATGCCGCGGTGCGAGTAGTAACCAATGCGCAATGTTTCGCCATGCTCAATAACGCCCGAGTCTGGTGTAATTGCTTGCGCCATAAGGTTAAGGAAGGTAGTCTTACCCACGCCATTTGAGCCTACGATACCTATGCGTTCGCCGCGCGTAAACTTATACGAGAAGTTGTCGAGCATCTTGCGTCCTTCGAACGAGAGGTTCACATCCATGCAGTCGATAATCTTGCGTCCGAGGCGCGATGTGGCAACATCAATCTCGACATTCGAGGTAGCGAGGCTCACCGAAGCCCTCTCCTTGAGGTCGTAGAAGGCGTTTACACGATAGCGCGCCTTGCCCGTACGAGCCTGAGGTGTGCTGCGTATCCACTCCAACTCTCTACGCATCAGGTTGCGTGACTTGTCAATCTCGGCCTGCATATTTGCGTAGCGCTCCTCGCGCTTCTCGAGGTATTGGGTGTAGTTGCCACGATATGCGCAGAGTCCACCTCGGTCAATCTCCATGATGGTGTTGCATACGCGGTCGAGGAAGTAGCGGTCGTGGGTCACCATGAGCAGGGTGCATCGCGAACGCTGAAGGTAGCCCTCCAGGTACTCTATGATGTCAATATCGAGGTGGTTGGTGGGCTCATCCATGATGAGGAAGTCAGCATTCTGCAACATCATGCACGCCAATGCTACGCGCTTTGCCTCGCCACCCGATAGTTCACGCATTGGTTGATTTAAGCGCGTTAACTTCAACGATGTCAGCACCTGACGGATATTCTGCTCAATAGACCAGCCATCCGCTGCATCCATGGCTGCAATGGCACGCTCAAGACGCTTCGTATCGCCACTCTCTACAGCCTGCTCATACTCAACAATCGCAGGAGAGAGGTCGCTCATGCGTGCATATACCTCCTCAAAAATTGTATTATCGGGATTGAACGATGTGTTCTGGTCGAGGAATGCCACGCGAATATCTCGCATAAACTTCACCTCGCCACCACGGTCCGAGTGCTCAACGCCCGCCAGAATTTTCAATAGCGACGACTTACCGGTGCCATTTGGTGCGACAAGTGCAATCTTATCACCCTCGTTGATATTGAAGCTGATATTACTAAAAAGCACTCTATCGCCATATGATTTTGATATATTTTCTACTTGTAGATAACTTGCCATAAGTTTGGTAGTTACATTCTATTATTTACGGTTTATCTTTAGGTCAAACGCTTCGCGTAGGCCACTATCATATCGAACGATACCAACATGCTCAAAACCCATTTTTTTGAGCATTGCAAGCATGCGCACATTACCTTTGTGCGTGTCGATACGGAAGTCGCTGATGCCATGCTTAAGGGCGTGCTCCTGGGCAAATCTCATAAGCTCAACAGCTATACCCCTGCGGCGAGAATCACCATGGACACACAAGCGATGCACCACGACATAACTCTTTGATGTGTGCCACTTGTCATCCTCAATTTGAGTGTATGCCTCCTCGCCCGTAAGCACCACAGCCTCATAGCCCACGACCGCGCCATCCTCCTCACAAGCTACATAGCCAACACCATTGGCGATGTCCTCTGCTATAACATCCGAAGAGGGGTAGCCATTTTGCCACTGGTCAATACCCAATTCGCGCAATGCCACCTGGGCACTGCGAACAATATCCATAATCGCCTCAATATCCTTATGTTGCGCCTCTCGTATTAACATCTTTTGCGTGAAATTTCTGCTATCTTGCGGTGTATGATAAAGAAGTTAAAGAGCGTGATAACGGCTGTCAGCGCAAGGCCAGCAACAAATGATGTTGCGGGAGAGGCCTCGAGTGTTACACCGAAAAGTTTGCCGATATAACCCATGTAGTACTCTTGAGCATATGACACAAGGACGATGCTTATAAGATAGATGCTCGCATTGAGTATCATTGTCATGAGGATATATGGCATTGCGACATACGATGGCTTGTAACCAATGAGCACAAGATTCTCGAGTTTGTTCACATTCTTCTGCAAAAGCAAGTAGATGCTAAGTGTGAGAATGATTATAGATAACAGGCTGAATAACGCACCAATACCAACGATTACCGCAACGAATACTTGAAGTAGGAATAGTGCCTTGCTACTCTCCGAAGGCTTATCCTCGGCAACAAAGCCATGCTCCGTCATATACTCCACAACCTCTGGCGCGCTGGGATTTTTAACCTCAAGTATAAGGCGTGTGGCATCACGGCTATCGTTTGTAGAGTAATAGTCATTAGCCCATGCCATAAACGACATAGGAACAAGGATGGTGTTCAGACGGTCCGAAAAGCCTACAACATAACCCGTATAATAGTCGACACGGCCATCTCCTGTGATGCGAAGCGAAATCTCCATACGCTTAATCATCTCCTCCGTAATATTGGGCAGGCCCTGCGTCTGGCTAAAGCCGAAGTTATAGAGGTTCAAATAGTTACGAGGCAGGATAATTGGGATGATGTCGTCACCCTCGCTATAAGTCCAATCCTTGGTGGTCACATCGATAAACTCATCTGGCACAGACTCAAAAAACATCATTGTAGAGAGCTTCTGACCCTTGAAGTCGATACCGCCATCCACTCTAAACTTGGATGACGCGAAGATACCGAGATTCTCGACAAAGGCCTCGCCACGCAGCGCCTCAATCTCCGACTCGGTGATTTTAGGGGTTTCGCCTCCGACACGCTCCACTGGGCGCGAGATAATCATATAGTCGTTACCGATAAGTGGCTTCTCGCCCGTAAGCATGGGGCTAAGGTCGCTATATATCTGCACACCAGCGAGGATTACCGCCATGCCGATAAGGTTAGCAACGAAGAATACGGCTAACTCAAAAACACTGATGTGCTTACGCAAAAGTTTCCATATAAGTCTCATAGGCACAATGTTTTATCGTAGTCAATATTCATATGCTTACCGATGGATGTTGTCACTACGGCAGCACCCACAGCGCCCGCCTCGCGAAGGATTATGTCGCGCATGATGTCACTATTTCTGTCATCGAGGTGCGATATTGGCTCATCGAGAATCAGGAAGTCGTAGGGTTGACATAAGGCGCGAATAAGAGCCACACGCTGCTGCTGACCATACGACATGCGGTCGATACGGGCGTTGAGCTTGTCACCAATACCCAACTCCTCGAACCACGACTCAATCTGCTGCTGCGTGCGGTGCTTGGTGATGCGATTCTTAATCTCGACATTCTCCAACGCCGTAAGCTCACCAAAGAGGCGCAGGTCCTGGAATAGGATAGAGATATTATGCTGGCGTATGTTGCACCAATGGTTGATGTCATAGCCCTTAACATCCTCGTTGTCAAACGATATAACACCACGATAATCGCCACGCTGACCATATAGGTAGCTGCACAGCGACGACTTACCAGTTCCCGATGCCGCCTCAATGAGGTAGTTCTTACCCCTTTCCAAAACAGCATCAGTGCGCCAAATATCCGATACAATGTCGCCTCGCTCAGCAAATATCTCTGGCACGACATTATCAAGTCTTATCTCTTTCACTGCAGTCTAATTATTGACTAAAACATTCCCTTTGTAGCCTCGCGAATTACCACGGGAGCCAACTGTCTAACGATCTGCTCGAGCGAATTAGTCTGCTTATCCTCAAATACAAGCACTAACTGCACCGATTGGGGAGAGTTGATTGTGAAGTATGCATAGCTACACGAATCCACGAAGTTGTTGATGTAACCAGCTGTAGTAGAGTCAAATCCTCTCATCTCCTGGCGATATAGATTAGACACAATGTGATTGTCCATCATATTATTCACATCCACAACAACATAGCCGTAACTCTCCTCAATGTCAGACGCCCATGCAGAGCGTTTCGCAGAATTATCCTGCTGCTTGAACTCATCGTTTACAGTGGCAAACAGCACATTATCCACTTGTCCGAGTTTGAAGTTCAGGCCAGCATAAGTCAAGCCGTAGGTGTTATTACCATAGTTATTAAGGAAACCCTCGCCAAACTGCGCAACATTTGAGATGATGTAGTCATCAGCAACATCCATCGCAAGGATGGCATCCACACTATTAACATAGTAGCCTCCGCTAGCGTAGACACTGCCTTTTATATCGTTAAGCGCCAATGTCACATCGCCATTGATTGACTTTATAGCATCACAAAGGATACCAAAGTAGATGTTGAACTCATTGCGGCTAAGACCCAGCATATCAGCATAATCGGGTGTTACATTCTCCGAGAGCACCTTTGACAACATCTCGCCATTTACACCAAGGTTGAGCACCGCCATCACATCATCATCCACATATGCAAGGTGGTCGTTCGACACCTTTCTATCGAGCTTATACTTGCTCTTGATACCATCCGCAGAAAGCTCAGCAACAACACGACCCGCCTTGAATGAAAGACCGAGCATTGCACGAGCATCCTTCTCAACTTGCTCTTGAAGGGCCTTGAATGTCTTGAGCTCATCCTCCAACCACTGAATCTCATACATCACCCACTCATACTCCCACTCTTCAACCTCGGTCTCAAGATACTCATGCGCCTCATCAAGTTCACGCTGCTTGCTCTCGCACTGCAATGCCACTACCTCGTTAAGATTAACGCTAACAGCACAATCATACTTTGCATATGCCGAGAGGTCAGCCTCGGGGCGCTCGAAAGCACGGTTTAGGATAGTGTCCGAATCCTCAAAATACTCATTCGAGGCAACAGCCACAAAACGCTTTGCATTATAGGCGCAGAGCATTCCATCCTCGGTTTCAAACTTGCGAGTGTCACCATCCTTAATGACCTCGATATTATCACCCGTCAAATCCGAGAAGTACTCCACAAAGCGATCTACCTTGTTGGCATCTGCCACCTTTGCAACAACTACAAACTCCTCCTCGGCATATTCCGCATCCTTGACGTCATAGTAGCAATATACAGGGGTCTTCGTATCCAGACCCGACGCACTGAGATTAGATAGCAGCTCCTCTGTATACTCTGTCCACTCGGGGCTTTCGCACTCTGCAGCAAGGAGCGTGGCCAAAAGGCTACGATTGCCATCAGTTAGTATCTCGTTGATTGCACTCTTATCACCAAGCTGATCAAGGTTGATATAGGCTACAACGGTGTCATCAAGCACAATCTTACCGTCATCCGCAGACTTATCGTTTGTTGAGCAAGCTACAATTACGCCACTCACACACAACACTACAGCTGCCAAAATCGCTAATAAAGATCTCTTTCTCATACCTTATTTCTCTATTATTTTATCATACTCATCACTTTCCGTCGGTTGCAACGGAAATATTTAGACAAAGATACAAATATTTTTCTAATAATGGGGTTTTAATCTCTAAAATCTATCTTTGATAGGCAACTATACTTATTGATACTTTCAAAAAAATAGTGTAAATTTGCACGATTAATTTATACATATCTGACAGCAGACGGATAATACAAACTTTATGTATGGAAAACTTTAAGCCCACAAAGTACAAGATGACCTGCGTAGCAACTGGTCGCGAGTTCGATGACACTGGTTGGATTTTGGATGACCACGAGTGCAAAGCGCCATCATTGGTGCGCGCCAACTACGAATCGAAGAAGCTCAATGTTAAGCCCGAGAGTTACGGTTTCTATAAGTTCTGCGACTGGCTTCCCGTGAAGCGCATGCTTCAGGGATCATCGGCTCCCGTAACATTCAAGAGCGAGGCTTTAGCAAAGCACCTCGGCCTCGAGAACTTGTGGATTACAATCAGCGGCTACAGCCCCAAGCACGGCGTACGCATGTCGACATGCTCATTCAAGGAGACCGAGGCGTATAGCGTTTGTGGTCGCATCAACGAGGGTGAGGAGCGTGTTCTGGTTGTTGCATCGGCTGGCAACACCGCGCGTGCCTTTGCCAAGGTATGCTCCGAGAATAACATCAAGTTGTTGCTCGCTGTGCCTCATGACAACCTCGATGCCTTGTGGTTCACCGAGCCTTTGAACGACTGCGTGAAGCTTATCGCTTGCGAGAAGGGTGGCGACTATTATGACGCTATCAACCTCTCGCTCTATGCCCTTAAGTCATCGAAGTTCTACTCGGAGGGTGGTGCCAAGAATATCGCACGCCGCGATGGTATGGGTACAACCGTACTCTCTGCAGTAACCACCATCGGCCGCATTCCCGACTACTATTTCCAGGCTGTTGGTAGCGGCACAGGTGCCATCGCTGCATGGGAGGCAAATATGCGCCTTATTGAGGATGGCAGCTACGGCAACAACCTCATGAAGCTCATCGTGTCGCAGAATGCTCCCTTCGTGCCTATATACGACGCATGGATTCATGAGTCACGCGAGATGTTGCCCTACGACATGAAGAAGGCACGCCGCGATGCAGCACTTATCGATGCGAAGGTACTCTCAAACCGTAAGCCACCATACGCAATCGCAGGCGGTCTCTACGATGCTTTGAAGGCTACCAATGGCAATATCGTGGTTGCTACAAATGCGCAGTCGAAGCGTGCATGCAAGCTCTTCAAGGAGCTCGAGGGTATCGACATCAACCCTGCTGCGGGTGTCGCCACTGCTTCGCTCATCAAGATGGTCGAGGCTGGTGAGATAGCAAAGGATGCATGCATCATGCTTAATATCACAGGTGCAGGCGAGGAGGCCGCAAAGAAGGGTCGCGAGTTGTGGCACCTCAAACCAAGCAAGGTATTCCCTCTCACCGCTTCGATTGACGAGGTGGTAGAGTATGTTGAGACACTTTTCTAAACCATTGATACTATGCTATATCCAATAAAATTTAAGCCACGCATCAAGGAGCGCATCTGGGGCGGTCAGGCCATCCTCAAGAAGAAGGGTAGTGCCGCGTCGCGCCTCGCAAAGGATAAACTCTATGGCGAGAGCTGGGACCTTTCATCTGTCAAGGGTGATGTATCAGTCGTTGCCAACGGCATGCTCAAGGGTAACAACCTCAATGAGATTATTGAGGTTTATATGGGCGAACTTGTTGGCGAGGAGAATTTCGAGCGCTATGGTGAGGAGTTTCCCCTCTTGATTAAGTATCTCGACTGCAACGATAAGCTCTCGGTGCAGGTACACCCCGATGATGAGCTTGCTATGGAGCGCCACGATAGCTTCGGCAAGACCGAGGCGTGGTATGTCGTAGACTGCAAGCCAGGTGCCGCTATATATCTCGGCTTCAAGGACCTCAATATCACTCGCGAGGAGTATATCGCAGCTGTATCGGAGTCGCGTCTCGAGCCACTTCTCAATCGCGTGGAGGTGCACCCTGGCGATGTGTTCTTCATCCCTGCTGGCACAGTCCATGCACTTGGTGCTGGCATAGAGGTTGTGGAGGTGCAGCAGACTTCCGATGTAACCTACCGCATCTACGACTGGGATAGAGTTGATGCCGAGGGTAAGGGTCGTGAGTTGCATACCGCTTTGGCTGTTGATGCCATCGACTTTGAGGCAGACGCAGAGCTGCTCCACCGTCGCTACGAGCTTGCTTTAGGTGGCGAGGCCAAAGTTATTGAGTCACCATACTTTACAATGGTCATGCACGATGTCGCAGGTGAGAAGGAACTCGACCGCGCAATGCTCGACTCGTTTGTCATCTACATCGCTATCAAGGGCGATATGAACATCGTTGCCGAGGGCGTTAGCGAGAGCCTCAATGAGGGCGAGGTAGTACTCATCCCTGCCGAGATGGGCGACATTCGCATCGAGGGCACAGGCCGTGTAATGGAGGTATATATAGGTAAATAGATAGGGTAGCGATGGTACCGCAGATAGCAATCATATCGGAGAATACGCTGGAGGCTATGACACTTCGTAGCCTGCTGTCGGACATCACACCCGGTATCGAGGTTGTCTGCTACCATAGCGCCGAGGAGTATAATGCCGCCTCGCCCACAATAGCCCATCTCTTTGTCTCGGCAAAGGTGCTCTTTGCGAATATGGAGATGTTCCGTCCGATGTTGCGACGCACGATGGTTATCACCGAGGGCGATAATACACCCTTTGCGCAGTCGGGCATACGCACAATTGACGCCACGGCTTCGGAATCTGCCATAGTACGACAGATTCTTCATATCCACCAGGCGGGACACCCCACGGGGCGTCATCCTCACCAGGCGCATCTTAAAGTTGGTGGGGTAGAGAGCGAGGTTAAACCCGAGGCTTCACTTCTATCGCAACGCGAGAAGGAGGTATTGGCACTGCTTGTCAAGGGTTACATAAACAAGGAGATTGCCGACAAACTTAACATCTCACTAACGACCGTAATCTTCCACCGCAACAACATCTCCGAGAAGCTTAAGACGCGCTCGCTTGGTCGCTTGACTACCTATGCAGTACTAAACAATATTGTTTCGTTATCAGATATTTAGTCAGGTTTACCTATAAAATAGATTGAGGGGTTATCCACATGGACAACCCCTCAATTACGTTAATATCCGATAGTGTTAGAAGATACCGCCTGCATCATTACGACGATCCTGCATTGTGTAGTCGCCGCTATAAGTTACGACATACAAATTATCCTCATCAGTAAACTTCACCTCCAACTTTACAAGGTCATCAGTAACTATGAGAACACCCTCCTGATATGGGTGCTCAGCAACCTCCATACCTGCGTTGTCATACTCCTTGTAGATGCTGAATGACTCCAGGAATGTACCTGCCATACCATCGTTGTTGATGTTAAATGTGTAGACACCATTGGGCACGCGGATGTTGTTGTAGTCCGTGGGGCGCTCCTCAGAGTAGATATCGAGGAAAAACTTGTAACCCGCCTTCGAGAATGCTCCAGCAGAGTTGTAATCGCTCTCCGAGAGTACGAGGTAGTAGTTATAGTTGTATCCAGCATAGTCACCGTAGTAGTGACCAAGGAGGTATGGTGCCTCTATCTTCTTCTCCTCTGGGCGCTTCTTGCCATTCTGCTTGAGGTTAAGCTCAATGCTGTAATTGTTGTAAGTGATTGTAATTACGCCATTTCGCTCGTCGTATGTAGGGTTAGCATCAACCTTATAGCCAATCTTACCCATCTGCGAGAAATCGAATGAATTAATCCACTCGACATCTGCCTTCGCCTCGATTGATACACCTACGACGGGGTTTGTAAGTGTGTATGTGATAATACCCTGAGCATTGCCGCTGCCAACGCTGATTTCATGCTTTGATGTAATCTCGAAAGATGGTACAACATTGCCTTCTGGAGTCTCACATGCAGTGAGTAGGGTAGCCACAACACCGCATATAAAAAGTAATTTTTTCATCTCTGTTATCTGTAGTTTTGTTAATATTCCTGCGCAAAGATAATAAATTTACTATTTCACGCCTCATTATATTGTCAGTTTGTTGTATATTTGTCGAAAACTATCGTATGCTACACCTTATTATTACAATAGCACTCAGCGCAGCCGTCCATCAGTCGCCCGATAATTTCGATGCCATGATGCGGGAGTACAACCTTGTCGATATTCGCGAACTAAACAGCGACATCCTCATAGATTTAAAGTATTCAACCACGGACAACTTTGTGGGTGTTGACATGTATGGAGAACTCGAAACTGCATATTTGGAGCGTGAATTCGCCAAGAGGGTAGTTCGAGCGCAGTACATACTCAAACAGCGACACCCTGAATATACGCTTCTTATCTACGACGCAGCTCGCCCCATAAGTGTGCAACGCGCTATGCGCAAGGCTGTTGAGGGCACTGAGTTTGAGGATTTTGTTGCGGATGGCACGCGCGGTGGCCGACACAACTATGGCGTTGCAGTTGACCTCACAATAGCGACACTCGATGGCAAGCCTCTTGATATGGGTGCTGGATTTGATGACTTCACCGAGGCCGCATCGGTTAAGGGAACGGCAGATAACTCCGACCCAAGCACACGAACATTAGAGGTGTACAGAGATTATATAAACAACCTCGCAAAGCGTGGCATCATAAGTTACGAGGCGGCTGCAAATCGCATCATGCTTGTAGAGGTCATGCACGAGGCAGGCCTATATCCATATCGCCGTGAGTGGTGGCACTACGAGGAGATTATCTTAATTACAGCCACGCGCAGCAAATACAAACTTCTTGATTTTTAGCATGATATTATGTTAAAATATCACAAGAAACAGCTCCTTTACAATATAATAGAATAGGTATAGGCCGATAAAAAGTTTGATGCCTGTCGTAGCGAAGAATGCCAACATCGAGCCAAAGCCCACCTTTACAGCTTGCCAGAATGACATCTTCTTGCCAATAAGTTCTCCGACAACCGCACCAACAAATGGGCCAAGGATAATTCCCCAGGGGCCATAGAACAGACCTACAAAGGTACCGATTGTCGCGCCCCAAATTCCATATTTCGTTCCGCCAAAGATTTTACTGAAGTAGCCAGGCAAAGCGTAATCCAAGACCATTACGACAATGGTCAAAACCAGACATATTATAAGTTGGAGCATGGTAACTGTTGTGTCCTCGTTGAAGTAGACGCATATCAGTCCAGCATACGAGAATAGTGTTCCAGGGAGGCCTGTAACAAAAACTCCAACGAGTCCAATAATTCCCAACACAAGTGCTATAATCGATAGAGCTAAATCCATAGTATAAGTATTCGTTTGTTTGCAAAAGCAAATGTACACAATCTTTTCCGTAATACCAAATCTATATTTGGCGTAATATTAACGTTATGTTAATATTACTACTTACGGAAAAGATTAATAAACAATTTCACAAGCAAAAGAATAGGCGCAACTAATAGAAATAGAAGCCAAGCGAGGATTATAAAGGTTATTAATGTTTCCATGGTACAAATATAAACATTTTTTTTTTAAAACCAGGTTTCAGTATCAAAATCTACGTTATTTATCCACCATTCACGTGATTTTAATTGGAGTTCAGCATATTTCTCTCCTACATCAAAAAAGAATTGCTTAAGAGCCTCACGGGCTTCCGCGCTATTGTTTGAAAGGAAATTAAGTGCATACTCGATATCCTTAACGGTTGTTGAAATACCATCGGCAGAGTCAGTGTGTATTGCTTTCTCTTCTTTATACCATAGTTCAATTTCTGCGAAAAGAGTTTTAAAATATTCAGTGCTTTTATTAACAGAGTCAAATCCACCTGCAAAGAGGTCATATGTATATAAAGTAACCTCATGTCGCAAATGTGACGGAAGAATATCCAAGTCGATACCAAGTACCTTTTTAGTCCATGTTTTAAATTCTGCAGAATATTTATTTTGCTCTTCAATTTGTTTACGGAACTCGGCTATATCCGCTTCGAATGCTGCCTTTTGTGCTTCGGCCTTTTTTTGCTTCGCTTCGTTCTTAATTGGGTTAAGGTCATCGTTAATAGTACCATCATCATTAGTATAGGCGGACTCAAACATTTTATTCCAAAACTCTTCTCTATCGTTAGAGATTTTCAAAGAACGTACTTGTTCATCAAATTGCTCTTTACGTTTTTCATATGTTTCCTTAAAGAGGTCATTATCCAGGTTTTGACCCTCGGCATCAGCAAAATCTTTTGCTAACTGACCGAAAATAGAAAAGTCTGGTGTAGACATAGGGGAAATAGAATTAGCAGAAGAAGAAGCGGTAGCACCAGAACCAACACTCATTGAAGCAATATTTTCAAAGGGATTAAGACCCGCTTGTTGTCTTTGTTGCATCTGTGCAGCAACGGACTCATACTTTTTATACTGCTCTTCTTGCCAATCACGGGACTTTTCTGCTTCTTCGGCGTTAAAGTCCATTACATCTTGATTAGCTTGTTTTTGGTCTTGTCTATTCCTGGCTGATAATGCAAAGGTAGCAAAGATTGAAATAAGACCAATGATTAACGTAATAGGATCCATATTAGTTTTTTTTTATTAGTGGGGCACGATGCGGTACGCATCTAACACTATTTGTCAAGTAGAATAGTGTTGCCCCACTTCGTTAAACATTACTGTATTTTATCCATTACTGCAGAGTAGCCATTACGCATAAGGGTGTCACGGAACTCCATAGGGTCGGTATGAATGTCACTTGCGGGGTCTACAACACCGAAAGACTCATCATACTGCGACTTAATGAGGTTGTGCGTAGTGCCATCAACACCATCCAACTGCTGGAGTGCGAGTAGACGTCCAATAGGCTGACCAGGGCGAGTAATAGGCTCGGGGAAAGTTCTATCTACGTTAGGAGTAGGTGCACCTCGGAAACAACGAGGGACATGATTAGATGTGTTCTTCTTAATAGTTGCAGTAGCAACAACATTCTTTTTGGTTTTCATAGTTACAAAATTAAAGTTAAAGGCCTCATGGCGTAGAAATATTGCTTATCTACGCCACGGCCTGAGCTCCGCCGGTAAGGAACTATCGCAAAAGCGTCTCCGACGGATGTTTACTAAAGTCTTGTATGGCCCGAAGTACTTGCAGTTCTTCGGGGGCAACGCCACAAGTGGCTCCAAGTTGCCTATATTTCAAGGTGCCAAGTCGGCTCCCTGCGGGGCGTGTTAATAGCCAAAGCTCAGGAACTGCTTGCTTACAGGCTGATACTTCTTATAGTTATACGAGAGGTAGAACTGGAAGTTATCAAGGTTCTGTGTGTTAGCAAATATATTCGTGTACATTTCGGGCAAGATATAAGTACTATATAGACCAAGAGGGCCTGCATAAGTATTATCCTTGCCACGAACAAATGCACGATTATAATTGAAACTACGTGCAAGAGTCCAGTTTTGATAATAACTTGGCATTGTCATCATACCCTTAAGAACATTGGGCTTGGTCATGTGCTCAAAGCCGTAGGGCTGTTGCGCAAGTGCAGTATTATACAAAGTGAAACGTGGTGGTGTAGGTGAATTAGCGTTACGGATAGTTACACCAAGAGGATCAATAGCAAGGTTTGGAACGGCATTAACATTGGCTTTCTGCATATCCTGGAAACCAAGAGCATCAAAGATGGGGTTAAACTCCTCATTAAAGTTCAGTTTCTCATACATAGGATCAGTGAACTCAAAATAATGTACCTCGGGCACAATATACTGGAGGACCATAACCGTACCAGGCTCTTTAGCAGTAAAGTCGAAGAAATTAGAACGATTACCGTTCTTACCAATACCAAAGCCAGCACGAGAACCAAGAACACCATTATCCTCAAGCAATACTTCTTTCTGCACATCATCAGTATCTACCATTGAGGTATTTGATGAATGATTAACTGCATCAACAAAGACAACATCTGAACTGAAAGCACCGAGGAACATGGGCTGAGTAAGTGTGGTCTCGGGCTTTATACCAAAGTTAGTATCAATCCAGGTAGCAAAGTCCTGGAACTTGTAAAGGTTCTTACGAACCTTTGATTGTATACGGCTTGCCAAGTACCACTGCTCCATAGTAAATGTAGAGACCTGCTCATTATTAGCATTTACGCCAACCTTACCTACAACGGTTGATTTAGAACGCTCAAGTTCAACGGAATCATTACTAATGAACGAACTAAATGTATCCGGTGCATAGGTAGCAACTGGCAACAAGTAGTGAAACTCGTCAGCAAGGAATAATGAGTCATTAGAAATATTGACACCCTGGGCGGGGTTGTCATCAAGATTAGTTTTAATAACATCCTTAACTGGGTAAAGGGGCATACCAAAAGATGACTGCCATAATGCAGAAATATTTTGTCCAGGATTACCAAACTTAACCTTTTTAAAGAACGCATCCAGGTTATTACGGTCAATATAACTATTAGAGGCAGGGATAGCAGGGGTAAGAGTAGTTTCGCCATTTTCAGTTATAGCCAAACTCTGCTTATATGCACTTGTACGTAATGGGAAATACTGCTCCTGGGGGTTAATAAAGAACGTACGATAGGCATCCCAAAAGGCGAGGAATGGAAACGCACACTGCGCAGGATATGTATCGGTATCGTCGAAATATGCAGATGAAGCATAAGAAGGCTTATAGCCGAGATACTCCATAAGGCATGTAGGGGCACAATACTCCAAACCTGAACCAGTTTGACGAGAGGTAAGAGAATTGTTCTGACCCTGGGAGTTTAGGTCAATAGGATGACCTGGCTTAAATGTTATATAATGATAAGGGTAATCATCATCGTCCATCTTCTCGCCACTCAACCAATCACGCATATAGAGTCTATCGGGAGCCCAAAAAGCAAGGTACTTAACCTTATAGCGACCATAGAGAGGTGCAACGGTAGCATTAGCGAATGATGCAGAATCGAAATCCAACTGGGCGCGAGTACCTGCCATGATACGGTCTACCAAAATGGGCTTAACAAAGCCTACGGTAGAGGAGGTGGGGCAATCAAAGGAGGTATTCCAATTAGCACGTTTGAAATCGGGAAAGTCAATGTCTAAAAGTCTTGACAAGGGGTTATTACTTTCGTTTGCCATATTTTTTTGTTTTTGTATTTAAAATCATATTGTTTGCGTAATTTTGCGCAGTCGCGCAAATAGAGAGTATAATCGGTATATTTAGTTGTACCGAGGAAGTAAGGGGGTGGAGGGACATCGGCATCATCTCTAAAGAAGAAATATTTTTGTGTCATATCCTCACGTTGTTCTTCAGTGAAGAACTTGCCACGATAATAACGGGGCATTGCAAAAGGTCTATTATTGTGATAGATGAAAGGGACTGGTGTATCGTGTTGGATACTATAAGCACGGTTAATAGCATCTTCAGTAAAGGATTTACCAATACCAGGGGAAGAGAATACGTGTTGTCTTTTACCAGGCTCTTCCAAGAGACCACGAATTTGTTTGTTTACGTAGGTGGTGACATAGGTTATGCGTTTAGGAGTTAAACGTGAAAAGGTTGTGTATCCATAAGACCAAAGTTTTTGGAGTTCCCATATAGGGAAAGGGCAATCGAATAATATACCATGTAAATGGTATCTTTCAGTATTACCGCCATACTCGGAAATAATCCAGTGTGTTACACTACGTTTATAATGTTTGCGGACACGTTCCAAGAACTTACGAATTAAAGGGGATATATCCTCTTTTTCGGGGCAAGCGGAGGGTAGTGACTTATCGTTAAATGTCAGTGTGATAAAATAAGAATTGTTTTTTGCATCATTCGAAAGATAACGGTAATGGTGTTGTAGTCGTAAATTCCATTGAGTTTTATAGGACTTAAGGCAGTGATAACACCTACCACACGGGACATCTATATAATAATCTTCTCTACCTTCATACTGTGATACATCTTCGTTGTTATCGACAGAAATCTTCTTATACTTTGGGTTTATGATACGGAGGGGTATCGGGCACGACATTAGGATTGGGGATAAATGGTGAGTTTCTCGCCATCCTTGGAGTAGAGGTCGATGTGGTCCATCTGGGAGAGGTACAATAGTTCAAGAACCTTAAAGAATAAAAGACCACCAAAATGATTAACCACATAATTAAATGCGCTAAATTCATTATCAAAACAACGGCTCGTTTCAATAATATAAGAACCAGAGTAACAAGATACCTCAAAAGTCTTCGAAGCATGGCGAAAGGGTTTAATGGTCATTGGAATTGGTTTCATTTTTGTTTAGATATTTATCTTCATGGGACTTACCAACGGTCACGATAAACTTAATTATCTCCCATACAATCTTAAGAATTTTCAGTGTTTTCTGTTTCATCGTTGAAAGAATTAAAATAGTTAATAAGTTCTTCGAGTTTATGTGATACTGCGCGAAGACGGTCTACATCAGTAATAGACTTAAGATGCTCCTCAATACGTATCATATCATGAGAAATAGCCAACTGGTGAACATGGTAATCACGGATATGGTTAGGAAGCGAACGGAAATTAATAATCTTTTTCATGGTTAAAGTTTTTAGAGTTTAGCAACGTTTATATGTGATATTGGTTGAAATAGCAAGTAACTCAAAAGACTCAAGCAACTTGGCTACTTGAAGATATGTTTTACGAACATATCGCTTTTGAACAAAACCATTGGGAGTGTCAAAAGTAACATTAATAACAAAACAGAATTTTTTTGCCATATTAAAGTTTTTTGAAAGTTAAACGAATAGTGTTTGAGGGGTAAAGCCCTCTAACATAATCATACATAGTGTCAAGTATAGAACAAGAAGAACTACATTTGAAGTAGAAATAATCATTGATAGAGGGGTTATCCACATCGGTTACATGTAACTTAAAAAGCAACATGGATGAAGTGTTTTTTTGTGTCTTCATAAATCTCAAGAGGTGCGTAGGTCAAGAGATTATTAAACAACTTGCAGATTTGACGCTCGGAGAGTAGTTTTGTTGAAATATCAACGGCACGGCCCTCGAGGTGGTAAGAGTTCTTATTACCGCCAACGGCATCGTTAACGGCAGGGGAACGGAACGCAGAGTTAATTTTTAGCGGGAAATCGCAAAATACTCTAACTCTCTCAAGTATTCTAAAGGTTTGAACGAGGTTGGCTCGCTCATACGGACCAGGCTCATTAACCAAGTTCGTGTCAGTGGTCAAGGCTTCCGACCACTTAAAATGGTTTGTGATGTGTTTCATGGGGCTCAAATATGTCAAAGAACTGGCGTAATATTTACATTATGTTAAATCAATAGTGGGTGTAGATAATTGTAAGTTGCTGAACGGTGACATATATAATATAAGGTACAAAAAAAATAGACCGACTAAGGATTAATTTAGTCGGCCTATCTTTAAGAGATTATATAAGGATTACTCTACATCGATAACAATCTCATAGACGCTGCTTGGTGCAAAGTCCGCGTTGTAGACAAGCAAGAAGTTCTCGTCCAGTGCAACTTCCCACGCCTGACCCTCTGCCAATCGAGGATTTGTGAGGCGCTCGGGGAAGAAATAACTGAATGGCAAGTCGAGCACATGCTCCTGCTTGAACTTATCGCCACGCATACGCTCCAACGAGAAGTTTTCATTTGTAGTGACAGTAACAATATACTTATCACCCTCACGGCGTGATGCAACGCTATAATCACACTCATTCTCAACCGATTGAAGCATTACACTCCACTTTGGGTCACCATAATATGCAAACACATCGCGGTCGTGCCAGAAGCCAATCATATCCCAGTCAGCAGCATTGTTATAGTCAAGTTCGCGACCAAGCACCTCCTCAAGGCGTGCGCGCGAAGTCTCCAACTCCTGCCAGAAATCATCAGACGAGAAGTCATAGAGCTCGTTGATGAGCTCTGGATACCATGCGTGCTGCTGATGGAGGAAATCCTGCTGGTTGAGATATACTGCCTCGGCAAGCGTATAGCGGTCAGGCGATGTCACCCAATACTTCAATGCGCCCCAGCCGCTGCGGCCGTGCCATGTAGTAACCACATAACCAAGCATTGTTGTGGCATTTGAGCCATTCATCCATGCAATCGCCATGCTCTCCTTGGTATTATTCACATCACCAATCAAGCAGTTACCCACAGCCGTATATACGCGGCGCTTGCCAGAGTTTACCAAATCCCACTCTGCACCTGTGAAGCGATCCTCGGCATAGAGCTTACCATCGCGAGGCTTGAGGTTACCCAACGAGTATGGCATCTCGAGGTTGCGCTGTGTAGCATGTGCTGCAGTAACTACCAAGTCGGGATTATACTCCTCATAAAGCTCAGTGAACTTTGCGAGTACCTGCTCGGGGGCAACTGTCGCGGTGACAATCTCACCATCGCGGCCACGCTTATATCCCCACAAACCCTTGGTGTGGTCATCAACCCAAGCGTAGTTATCGAACCACTTTGCCGAGTTTAGCTCCATGATTGTAGCCACAGCGTCCTTAATAACGAGTGGTTCAGTGCTATTGTCAACCATGCGCTGTGCGGCAGCAGCATCGTAACCTGTGATAATACCCCACAAGAAGTCGCCATAGATGTCATCGTCGATTTCGCGACATAGATGGTGAAGGTCAATAACATAGTCACGACCAATATTCTCGGGCATATCAACCACCGCCACATAGCGGGGATAGGCCTCACGAATGGCATCAATTGCCTCGCGTGGAGCCTTGTCAAATGTCACGATCTCGGCATTGTGTTTTGCAGCAAGGCTGTTTGCAACAACTGCCCACTCGGCATCGTTCATCACAGCCGCCGATGCAACTACGAGATAGTCGCTCTCGGCGCACTGCTCTTTACTGTTTGAATCACAAGCGAATATGCACACTACCCATGCCACGATAAGCACAAGTAGAGGCAAGACGATATATTTTACAAATCTATTTTTCTGCATACTACCCTACTATTTTTAGTTATACTCTGACTCGCCATCCTCATCTATCCAAGGAACATAAGTGATATCTACGCCATTGTTAAGATAGGCAGCCTGAAGCTCTTTAATCTGCTCATCAGTCAAGAATGCATCCTCGCCATTAGCAAACTCCATATCCGAGAAGCTGCTTATGGTCAACTGATAAGATGCATAGTCATCGGCATTGCCCTTGTAATCAGAACGCTGTGCATAGATGCCATAGATTGCAGTGATTGTAACGCGCTCGCCATCCTTACATACATTGCGGCGTGCGAAGCGCGAATAACCACTTGTGCGCAAGGCATATACGCCATTTGCAGAACATACCGTTGCGTCGTGGTCGTAAGTGAAGCATACCGAGCCATATAGGCTACGGCCAGTAATCTCCTCCTTGAATGCCCAGTGATACCATGGCTTCGATTCAGTGGGACGAGGGTCTGTGTACAACCAGCTTGGATAGATATTCTCGAACGAGCCACTCTTCAAACCTGGGTTAGTTACGCCATCCTGATTTGCAACACCAGCATAGTGGCACTCGAGGCCCTCGAAGCGAATCAAACGACCGAACATCTTCTCACGGCCCTTGTTGTTAGGCAATACCGTGGTGTAGTTCTCGGGAGTCACGGTGATGATATCCACTGAATATGGATCAGCCAACCACTCATCATATGTACCCACATTGAGCACATCCTGCTCGCCAGCAAAGACATAGCGGTCAATAACCTCCTGAAGCTCGATGTTTGAGTTTGCATAGAACTTATGCTCCTCCGCCTTGTTATATGACTCCGAAGGTGCGCCACCCAACGAGAGCATCATGCGGTAGTTACCCAAATAGAGGTCAGTAAGGCGAACATATACCCATGAGCCATACTTGTAGCGGATGCCTACGTTGTTGTTCAACTTGAGCTCTATACCCGCTGTGTGGTCCTGAATATGCAACGACTTGTAGATGTTACCCTCCTCGTCGTTTGAGATAACCTTACCTTTAATATATACATCGCGACCCGCGAAGATATCCTCGCCGATGAGCTTGTACTTTGTGTTGCTCCATGAGCTATTAACACCCGTATTCGAAATCTCACCGAAGGCCTCTTTAAGTTCCAGGATGGTGATACGCTCCGCATCGGGGAACATCGCCTCGAACGAATCATCCGTAAATACGGGGCGAGGGTCTACGGTCTCGAATTTCTCGTAGCAGCCAACAGTCATAACTGCTACGGCAACCAATGCAAATAATCTGTTTAGTTTCATAATATTCATCAGTTTAGCAGTTAGAATCTAAAGTAGATATTGAGATAGTAATTAATACCATTCATGTAGAAGTACTTCGAGTCGAAGCGTGAATAAGTCGTAGGCTTCTTGACGATAGTCATGTTACCCTCATTGTCGGGGAAGAGGATGGGGTCAGAAATCTTATTCAGACGCATCTGCTCGTAACCACCCGTACGGATAGTCTGGTTGTTAAGAATGTTGTTCACCTGAAGGCTGAAACCGAGGGTATACTTATACTTGATGCGGAAGTTCTTACCGACGCTTGCGCTAAGAGTGTAGGCATTACCCAACTCCTCCTGAGCGCGGATGCCGTTGATAACATCCACTACATAAGCCTTCTGGCGACCTGTCTCGAGGCTGTTCCAGTCGTAGATACGCTTAATCTCATTCTCCAGGTACTGTGTGCGGTACATAGGGTTCATCGAGAGATACAAGCGGTCGTAGTAGTTGAAATCCAACGATGCGTACCAGTTGTTAGGACCGCGGAAGTTAAGACCCACGTTGATAACCGTTTGAACTGTGCTCTCCACCTTCATACCCTTCCAGTTCACCACGCTGTGAATAACATCTGTTGCCGAATTGTCAATCATCTGTGTGAACTCGGGGTTAGATGTGTAGATGTAGTCGCCGAGGCTCACAGCACCCTGCAATGAGAGACCCCATGCAATGGGCACGCTCAAGGCCAACTCAACACCCATATAGCGCTTGTCGATGCCCGACATTGCGAAGTTGGTGAATGAGCTTTGTGTATCGTCGTAGAACGAGATAACCTTCGACTGATCCATCATCTGGGTGTAGTATGCCGAAACGCGCGCACGCACCCAGGGAGTGTTAAGGTTGTACGAAATATCGAAGCCGTAGATGCGCTCGGGGCTGATGCCAGGAGTTATCTGGTTACGCGTACGCGCCGAAACAAAGGCGTTGTTGAACATCGGAGCATTCTGCATGATTGTAGCATTTGCCTCGATTGTGTGCGAACCATTGAAGCGGTATGCGAGGTTAACCTTACCCTTATATGTGAGGCTGCTAACCTTGTCCGAATCGCCAAACGATGTCAAGCCACGGTCGCCACCAGCATTCTCATTGAGGAACAAGCCCTTCTCCCAAAGACCCTCACGCCAGAGGCTTGAGAAGCCTACCTCGGCACCGATATTTGCAGAGAAACCACCCGCTGCAACATCGTACATAGCCCATAGCTGACCCTGACGAACATGTGCATAGTAGTCATAGTTGTACTTGTCGCCCTCCTTAACAGCCTGCGCATGACCATGCTCACGATAGTAGGCCATGTTGTTCTGATAAGATACGGTGTTGTTACCGAAGTCGCGCTCTGCGAACTTATCAACATCCAGCCAGTAGTCGCCACCAAGCAGGTCCTTAACTGTTGAGTAGTACTCTGTGCGGTTTACGCGGGCACGAACACCAGCTGTAAGCTTCGAGCCACCACGGAAGATATGGTTGAGCTGCGCGGCGAAGTTGTAGTCAATCTGGTCGGTGTGACGCTCCTCAATCATATATGCAGCGCGGTGACCCTCGCCATAGATGTTGTTAACCTCACCCATCATGTTGTTCTGCATCAAACCGTCAAAGTCGATGTAACCATCCCAGTTCTGCATATACTCGATATACTTCGCCTTGTCGGTCTCGAGGTCGATATCCGAGAATGGAAGCGTCATCTCATTTGCCTCCGCGAAGTTGTTGAGCATCATACGGCGCTCCAGGCGGTCGCCATAGTACGAAGGCAATACGCGGTAGTAGTCGGGACGTGGATCCTCACCCTTATACCATGTGAGTGCCGAGTAGCCATTGAAACCAAAGCGTACGGATGTAGCAACCGAGAGCGATGTGTTCTCGCTAATCTGCCAGTTGTAGTTAAGCATTGCGATAGGCTCGTGCATGCGACGTACGCGTGAGTTACGCTCCTTGCCATTCTGCAAACCTACATTGGGGTTGTAGTAGTTGTCACCCCAAAGGTCGTAGGCCTCCTGTGTAGATGCCTGCTGTGCACCGCGCTGTGTGGGAGCACCCATGATGGTTGCCGAGAGGCGATGGCTGTTATTAAATATCTTCTCGGCAGAGAAGAAGTAGCCATAAGCATTGTAGTAGACGCCATTTACATAGCCATTACCACCCTGACGCGTAGAGAGTGTAAAGCCATACGACCAGCCGTTGTCGAGCTGACCAGAGGCGTAGCTCACCATAGCGCGGAAGCGGTAGAGCTGCGTAGAGTTCACCACGCTTGCACGGAAGCCCTTACGGAGCTGCGAAGCACGAGCGTGGATATTCGTAGTACCTGCAATGCCACCCAGGCCGAAGTCCGATGACTGTAAGCCCGATGTAGTCTCCTGGTTGCGTGTAGCATCGTTAAGACCGCTCCACAACGACCAAGGGCCATAGCCCGTAAGCGCATCGTTAAAACGGATGCCATTGAGATATACATCCTGATACTGCGAGTCGTAGCCACGCACATTGAAGCGCATCTCCGAGAAGCGGTACGAAGCGATGTTGTTGAAGATATCCTTCGATGCCGAGAGCGCCGAGGGCATAGCCTGCGCATCACCCGCGTTCTCAACATCGGTGTCGAGCTCTGCAAATGCCGAGTCGTCGATGGCGGTCACGCCCGCAGGAATCATGTAGATGTTCTGCATGTCGTGAACAAGCTCCTTCACGCGCACCATAAGCTCAAGATCCTCAAACTCGTAAGCCGAGAAGGTCAGCTGATACTGACCAGGCTCCAAGCCCTCAATCACGAACTCACCATTCGCGTTTGTCGTGGTGTTGATGGCAATGCCATTAACAGCAATGGCAACTCCACCAATCGGCTCACGCGTTTCGCGTGACACGACCACGCCCCTCATACCTCCCATCTGAGCGAAGGCACTCAGCGAGAGAAGGGCGCATAGTGTAGTTAGTAAAAATTTCCTCATAGATTATATGTTTGATATTTATTTGCCTATGTAGATGTAGACGGGGAAGTGGTCGCTAAAGCCGTTCTGGAAGTTGTTCGTCACGAACGTGCGCAAGGGATAGCCCTTGTACTGACCCTCCTGCTGGAGCATATAGGGGCGAGTGAAGATGTTACCATAGAACTTCTTACCCTTGATTATGCGAAGCTTACCCTCCTCGGCATTCACCAGATTCTCGGTTACGCAGATGTGGTCAAACAAGTTCCATACATCCTGATATGCAAGCGTGCCGAGGCCCGCACGGAGCATCTGGTTGAAGGGATTGAAGAAGTCGCCCTCTACAAGTTCCTTCTCCTTGCCCTTTGCACCCATAACTTTGGTGATGCTGGCATCTGTAGCGTCGTCGTTGAAGTCACCCATAACGATAACCTTTGTTGCGGGGTTCTGGGCAATCAACTCATCCTTAATCGCCTTAATCTGCTTTGCACAAGCATCGCGCTTGAACTGCGAAGCCTCCTTACCGCCAAGGCGCGATGGCCAGTGCGACACGAGGAAGTAGAAGGGCTCGCCCTCGATAGTGCCCCACATAACCACAAGGTCACGAGTGCGGAAATTGGGCAACTCCTCCACCTCGAGCTTGATATTATCCGAGCCCTCGAGCTTGAAGACATCTGCACGATAGAGGAATGCGCAATCTACGCCACGAGCATCAGGCGAGTCGAAGTGGCAGATGCGGTAGTTTGCACCCTTGAGCTTGGGCTGCGAAACGAGATCCTCGAGCACTGTGCGGTTCTCAATCTCCGATACGCCAATCACGATTGGGTACTCCTTCTGTATGGCAGCGATATCAAAGAGTACTCGCTCCATGTTGGTGAGCTTCTTCTGATACTTAATCTCGTTCCACTGCTTCACGCCATCGGGAAGGAACTCCTCGTCGTGAGTCTCTGGGTCATCGTAGATGTCGAAGAGGTTCTCGAGGTTGTAGAATACTACTGTGTATGGCTTGTCCTGCGCCACACCCGCTGTTACGGCGAACAGCGTTACAAATAGCATTAAAAGAGTCTTTTTCATGTCTATATAGTTGTTAGTTTTTCATTTACGCGGTTTAGTTCACACCCCACTCCGATGGTATCTTCGTGCTCTTTACCTCAGCCTCGATTGCATCGTCGAGCATGGGGAAGAATGTGAAGCCCGTAATCTCCTCGAGCTCCGCCACGCTGATGCAATCGGCAGCGGTGATAGAGGTGTCGCTACCTGTATTCTTGTGCGTAAACCAGAAGGCAATGGCACGCACCTGACTTGCATCATCTATCTCGTCTATGCGCTTACCCGTGTTACCCTTCTTGGTGCGGAGCAACGCCTTGTAATAGTGTGTAGGCGTGGGGCAGGTGTTACCTGATTTGTCGTATGTCTTGTTGGCGATAGATGAGTCGTGCTCGCCACCAAAGTATGCACCCGTAACCACATAGAGCGTATCGCTACACACCATGTTGCGCACTCTACCCTCCAGTACGCCCCACTTATTCTGGTTGAAGTTTGCCTGCTGGGGTGTCATATTCGTAGCATAGAATGTCTGATCCATCATCTGCTGCGAGCACTTGCGGTCTGCGGCAGGGAGCTGATGACCTCGGTCATACCAACCATTATACGAGCCACGGCCAAGGTCTGCCTGCGCCTCGTCATCAACTTTGGGATCGAAACCAAATGAGCTGTTGTTACGGTTTCCATCGCCCGAGGTGTAGCACTTGTGAAGTGGGTATGCCACCCACAACGAAGCACGCACCGCGGGATCGAAGCAGTAGGTATAGTTGCGGGCGTCGCTTTTCAAGCCCAAAGTGCCAAAGTGCGTGTTGTAGATGTAGTTGTTCTCCTCCTTGCACACGGGGAGCTCTGCCCATGCGCGGCTAACGGCGATAGTGTTGTCGTAGCTGTGCTGCGTAAACGACAAATCGAAGTATCTGCCATCCGAGAATGTCACAGCGACATCTGCCACACGAGACTCACCCGACGCATTCTTATCGAAGTAGATGTAGATGACCTTATCGGTGTTCTGCATAGTGCCCTCGACAGTTGTATTTCCGCCCGAGAATTTCGCCCAGTCCTCCTCCGAAGTTATGGCTATTGAGTACGAAGTACCCTGTTGTGCACGAAGCACCACAGCGCAGTTCTTACTTTCGCCCTTTACCTCGGTGGTGTTGAGATAGGCATCACTTGTGATAACCACCACATTGATATTCTCGCAACCCGAAATCGATACCGTTGCAACAATGCTCAATAGAATTGATAAAAATCTTCTCATCTCTTTTTTTCCTTGCAAATATTCCTCTAAAGTATATTCGAAAACCTCTCGCCCCTCGGGTGGGACTACCCCACCCGAGACGATAGCGAAAGAGTTAGATTACTGAAGTTTAACGCCAGCCAAAATTACACGTGTAGCACCTGAAACCGTACTGAGTGTAATAGTAGATGATGCGCTAAGACCAGTAAGGTTTACTGTATAGTAGTCGCTTGACTCATCAAGAGTGATAGTGTAAGGAGGGTTACCAGTTGCACCATCATTAGATTTGAGCTCGAGAGTAGTAATCTCGGTACCATCTACTGAAATAGCAAGCTTACCTGACTTACCACTCCATGCAACACCGTAGAATGATAGAGTCTTGTCACCTGATACGCCCACAGCATCAGTTGTGAGTGTACCTGCAACTGAGCTTGTACCCAACTTTATAACTTTACATGACTCACCATTAACAGTTGCATTCTGATCCTCGTAATATGCCTTATTAGCCGTATCAGCAGCACTAGTAAAGATTGTATCTGATGAGAAGTCACCATCGCCAGGTGTAGGCTCTGGCTCGGGAGTAGGCTCCTCGCCGCCACCCTCACCGAAACGCTCGCCAGTCAAACCAGCGTAGTCAGAGTTCTGTGCGAAGATAATCTGCATGTTGCCATTGTTGATTGAAGAGATACCCTTGATAGTACCTGAACCCTGCGCAACAGTTGAAGAGCCGTATGTAGCGTACTTCGAAGAGAATACTACGAAACTATTGCCGTTTGCATCCTCGATGTTGATTGAGGTGTGAGCGCTGCTCATAACCCAAGTCTTTGAGAGGTCTGCATCAGCAACCTGAACACCCTCCAAAGCGATGTACTGACCCTCGTACTTGTTAGCGAGGAAGTCTGCCATAGTAACGGTCTTAGGAGTAACGGCGTTGCCAGTAGAAACTACAGTAATCTTATCCAAGCCAAGACCACTTACCTGAACAGCACCATTGTATGAGCCAAGAGTAGCATTTGTAAGGTCAATCTGGAGCTTTGTGCCGAATGCAAACTCGTGGTTAGCTGCGAGGTAGAACTGCAATGCGCCAGTCTCATCCTGAACATACATACCCTTCTTTGAAGTAAGGTTGTTCAACTCGTAGTTAGAGACTACGACAGCCTCGATTGTGCCGTTGATTGTAGCACCCTGACCCAATGCCAATACTGAAGCGATGGTGATTGTGTCACCAGGAGTTGGCTCTGGCTCTGGCTCGGGAGTAGGATTCTCGTTGCCACCCTCGTTGCCATTAGCCTCGTCAGCGAGCTTCATACCGAATACGATAGCGCGGCCGCTTGCGTCGTTAGCAACTGCAGAGAATGAAGCATCGGTAGAGAACTCGATTGTTGAAGAAGCGGTCAAGCCCTCGAGCTTTACAGAGTAGTGATCCTGAGCCTCGGCTGTAAGAGCAGTATATGGAGGATTACCTGTTGCGCCAACGTGTGCGTTCAACTCAAATGAGATTGTCTCGCCACCATCGACACGCATATAGAGTGTTGCGCTCTTACCCTTCCATGCTACAGCGTAGAAGTTCAAATACTTGTCGCCATCAACACTTACTGCGCCTGACTTGAAGTAACCAGCCTTGCTACCAGTACCGAGCTTGAAGCCAGTAACTGCCTCGCTACCAATCTTGGTATCCTTGTGGCCATAGCATGAGTTTGTAGAGTCATCAGTAGCGCATACGAATGCCGAGTCAGACTCGTAGATGCCGTTTGCAGGCACGTTAGGCTGATCGGGATTCTCAGGCTCGTCGCCGCCGCCAGGATTCTCGGTGCCAGCTGCGAGGTCGATCTCCTTGCCACCCTCACCAACGTTCAAAGTAACGTCATCGAGGCGGTATGCGCTCTCGGCAGTTGCAGAGAACTTGATATAGAGCTTTGCGGGAACCTCCTTCAAAGTGAAGTTTGCAGTAGCGACATTCCAGCGACCCTCGGCAGTACCAGCAAATGTATACTCAACATTTGACCACTTCTCGCCATCAGCAGAGAGCGATACAATGAACTCAGATGGAGTGAACAAGCTACCCAATGACTGAGAGTACTTCTCAGTACCGAATGTCAAGATGAGGTTCTTCTGCGAAGACTCCAAAGCGAGGTCCTTGATAGTGAAGTGATTCTCAACCTTGCCGAAGAAGATGTTATTAACACCCGAACCAGCATAGTCAGAGTATGAGCCATCAGAGTTAGAGTTGTTACGAACGGTAGTGTTGTGACCGTCGTAAGATACGTTTGCAGCAGCAGGACCTGCAGCGTTCTTCATCTCGGGGAAGTCGGTTACATAAGGCCAGTAGTTACCATCCTTCTGTGCAGCCTTACCATCGAAATTCTCGAAGTAGAGGGCGTCGGTTGTAGGAGGCTCGGGAACAACAACCTGGATGTTGTCCAAATCGACAGTCTGACCACCGTTACCAACATAGAACTTAACATCGTCAAGACGGTATACAGAAGCAACCTTTGCCTCGAACTTGATGTAGAGCTTGTCAACACCAGCAGCCAAAGTGAAATCTACAGTAGCTACATTCCAACGACCAGGCTCTGTGCCAGCGTAAGTGTACTCGAGTGGTGCCCACTCAGTGCCGTTCTTAGAGATAGATACGATGAACTCCTCGGGCTTGAATGTACTGTCGCCATCCTGTGTGTACTTCTCCGAGCCGAAAGTCATCTTGTAGTTCAACTGCGCAGCATCCAAAGTGATGTCGTTAATCTGGAAGTAAGCGCCACCACCGAAGAAGATGTTGTTTGAGCCTGAACCAGCGTAGTCAGAGTAAGAGCTGTTTGATGTAGAGTTGGCACGAATAGATACGCCGCTACCAGAGTAAGTTACATTCTCTGATGCGGGACCCTCGGGATTTGCGAACTCGGGGAACTGGTCGAGGTAAGGCCAAGAGCTGTTGCTATTGCCATACTCCTTGGTTGCCTCCTTGCCGTCGAAGTTGTCGCCATAGAGCAACTCCTCGGTTACAGGAGCATCGTTCGATGCAGACTGCTTGATAGCAATCTTCTTTGTCTCCCAGTCGCCATAGGTCTTGTGCAAAGCGATAACCTTTACGGTTGTCTCGCGCACAGCACCAGAGTCGTTCATTGCAACTGCTACGGTAATCTTCGCATCACCAGTACCATTTGCAGGAGTCACTGTAACCCAGTCAACATCTACCTCCACCTTCCAATCTGAGTTGGCGGTGATGTCAACATCCTGGCTACCCTCCTCCATCGCAAAGTTCAATGACTTTGTAGACACCTCCACGGTGGGATTTGCCACAACATCATCGCCCTGCTCCTCGCAAGCAACAAAACCGAGGGCAGAACCCACGACCATTGCTAAAGCGAAGAATGACTTGAAAAGTTTGTTTGCCATAATGCTTTGTGTTAATTAGTTAAAAAATATTAAAAAGTTATAAATCATACGCCTCTTATCATATCTCTATAGAGATATGGTACTTGGGATGCAAATATAACACAACTTTTCAAAAAAATAAAATAAAGGACAATATTTCTCTTCCACAATATTGGTTAATGAAATATGTTATGGTGTTGTATTATTCGACAAAATTCGCTATATTTGCGTTTGAAAAACTATGATATAACTATGGCTATAGATAGAAATATGCGTAATATTGAGAGCGACAAAGAGTCTGAGAGCCGCATCCGCCCGCAACAACTGCAAAACTTTGCTGGTCAGGACAAAATCGTCCCTAACCTCAAGATATTCATCAAGGCCGCACTCATGCGTGGCGACTCACTCGACCATGTCTTGTTGCACGGCCCTCCGGGATTGGGCAAGACCACCCTCGCAAACATCATCGCCAACGAGATGGGTGCACAACTCAAGGTTACATCGGGTCCTGTGCTCGATAAACCTGGCGACCTTGCAGGATTGCTCACTAACTTAAACCCTGGCGATGTGCTCTTCATTGATGAGATACACCGCCTCAGCCCCATTGTCGAGGAGTATCTCTACTCTGCGATGGAGGACTACAAAATCGACATCGTATTGGACAAGGGTCCCGCGGCGCGAAGCATCCAGATTGAGTTGGCACCATTCACACTCGTGGGCGCTACAACTCGTAGCGGCTTGCTCACATCGCCCTTGCGTGCTCGCTTTGGCATAACCTGCCACTTAGAGTACTACGATGCTCCCGTATTGTCGGGCATCGTGAAGCGCTCGGCATCAATCCTCGAAATTTCGATTGACGATGACGCAGCATTGGAGATTGCTCTTCGCTCGCGTGGCACGCCACGAATTGCAAATGCCCTATTGCGCCGTGTGCGCGACTTTGCGATGGTTGTTGGCGAGGGACATATCGATGTGGAGATTACCCGCACAGCACTTGCAGCGCTCAACATCGACTCGCGCGGCCTCGACCAGATGGACAACAAAATTTTGGCTACGATTATCGAGAAGTTCAACGGTGGCCCCGTGGGTCTTAACACCGTTGCTACTGCCGTAAGCGAGGAGGCTGGCACCGTGGAGGAGGTCTACGAACCATTCCTTATCAAGGAGGGATTTCTCAAGCGCACACCTCGTGGTCGTGAGGCAACCGAGCAGGCATACAAGCACCTCGGCTACACATACAACACCACCGAGGAACAATCTCTATTTTAGCGAAATAGGCCATCCCACCTCTACTGTAGGTTGATAATAAAAAAAAGTAATAGCGGACACCGAAATGTCCGCTATTACTTTTTGGGGTTGTAAGGCTAAATTACTCAGCAACAACGTCTACAACCTCTACAGCCTCCTCAGCAGCGGGAGCCTCTACTACAGTCTCAACAACTGCCTCTGCAGCCTCCTCTGCAACAACCTCCACAGGAGCGATAGCACCTGAGATAAGGAAGGTAGCAGCAACGCCCAAGATAGCATACAACTCGGGGAACGCAGCGAGGATAAGGGTCTTACCCATAACGTCGTTACCGTTACCGATTGAAACGATACCGTTAGCACAAACCTTAGCCTGGAACAAAGCTGAAGACAATGTTACGATAGCCATCAAGACACCTGCGCCGAAGATACCAACTGCAGTCATCATAGACATGTCAGCCTGGATGTAGTCGTTAACCATAAAGAAGCCTACGAAACCGTAAAGACCCTGTGAACCAGGAAGCGCTGAAAGAATCATGTAGCTACCGAATGCGCCTGCGTTCTTCTTCATAGCGCCTACAGATGCCATACCGCAACGTGCAGTTGAAACTGCAGATGCCAAACCTGATACACCTACCATAAGGGCAACGCCCAAATAAGCAAAAATCAATGCTGTTGTCATAATTGTTTAAGTTTTAATTTGTTAATTATTATTTGTTATTCTTATTCCTTAATTTTGCGAATGGGGTCGAACGAGCGCTGGCTCATCTCGAAACCTGCATTCTTGTAAAACTCGACAAATGTCAAACGCATAGGGTGAACGAATGACGAGATAGCCGACATAAAGAGGTTGATGGCGTGACCGATAATCAGGATTACAGCGGCACCGATAACTGGACCAATGTATGCAGTCCAAGGTGCATCCGCAGCGATATCGCCAAAGCCAGAGAGACCCTTTGCCAATGAGTTGAACACCTGTGCCAACACACCACCAGACAAACCGATGGCGAAGAGACGGATGTAGCTCAACACATCGCTCAACAAACCAGTGATGTTGTTATAGGCATCCCACAAGCCAGCACCGATGTTGATGATTGGGTTACGCTTAACATTGTTAAGCACCAACATAAACAACGCACCTACGCCCATTAGGCCGTAGAACACGGGTGATGACATTGTGAGACCAGGAATCTCCAAGCCCATCATTGGCAGACCTGCAGCAGCGACGCCCGTAAGCAGGATGATAAACCATCCCAGAGTGCCGAATGTAGAGGTGATGCCAAAGAGCTTCGCCTTCATCCAAATATTGATAGCCAAGCCCACCAAAATCTGGAATACACCGAGTGCCAAGGCAATACCGAAGAATTCGTTCTGGAAATCCAAGAGCATATCCTTATGGATAGGCAAGTAGTCCGAAATGGTCAAGCCGAAGAAGGAGTTTGCGTAGAAGCCAAACGCCACGGTTGCCGAAGCACACACAATCGACAAGCCCGCAGCCTGACGCATACCCTTACCGCCCTTAAACCAGAGGTACAAGCCCACCAAGAGGAGCATCAAACCATAGCCTGCATCGCACAAGCAGATGGCGAAGAAGAGCATATAGAAGACACCGAAGATGCCTGTGAGGTCCATTGTGCCATACTTTGGAAGTGCGTACATCGCACCGATAAGCTCAAACAAGCGTGCAAACTTGTTGTTCTTAAGCTTTACGGGGGCATCGTCATCCATCGTAGCATCGCGACGCTCAAAGACGAGATATGGGTACTCCTTTAAGAGGGCATCTACCCTATCCGCAGTATCGGCCTCAGCCCAGCCCTCCAAAAGGATAAGCGAGCCATCTGCCTCACGCTGCGCCGTAGCACCAACCTTCAAACCCTGCAACTGCTCCTTGAGCTGGCCACACTCCGAAGCGATAAGCGCTGTTGAGAGTGCCGCGCGTGAGAATACCTCATTGAGGGCCTCGTCACGAGCAATCAACTCATCGGCCTTTGCACGGAGCTGTGCGCTATTCATGTCGGGGAGGCGTACCTCCTGACCATCCACGATATACTGCACATCGCCAGTGGTAACAACCGCGAAGCATACGCCCGACTGTGTACGAGCAATCTCCGCAACTGTAACACCCTCCAATGCCTCAGCAACAAAGCGGTCATAAGCCGCAGGCTGAGCCGTAAAGAGGCGAACAATTACACCACGACTTGCAAGGCGCTCGATATCCGATGCCGAGAAGTTACCCCATGGGGCTACATCGTCAGCCAGCTTGCGAAGGCGAGCCTCCTCCTGCTGCAACTGCTGGCGATCCTCTCGCGCAGCGGCGTAGCACTCGAATGCCTCCTCACCAGTTGCGTATGGCAAAGCATTTGCATTAAACGCCTTTGACTTTGCAAACGATGAGAGGAACTCGATGGCCTTTGTGCGCGCCTCGATCTCAACGAGAACCGAGCGGTCGTCCTCCGAGGGCTCCCAGCCTGTAGTGGTGATATCCACCAAACCAAGCTCGCGAAGTGTCTCGACAAAGCGCTCCTGCTCTCCAGCATAGAGCACAATGTCATAGCGTATCATCTTACTGATCATGCGTTAGGCTCCTCCATAGCCTCGGCTTGCGCCTGACGAGTTTTTACAATCTTCTGTGCCGACTTACTGAGGTTCTCCTCGTCCTCCATAAATCGCTTAATCTTACGTATGGCATCCTCATAAC
>JAZRJJ010000011.1:0-15604 GCA_045645705.1 Alistipes sp.
TGTCACCACCAAAAAGGCAGCTACTGCATAGATAATAATGTTCAATTCCATATTATATACTCTTATTAAAGGTTACAACTGAATACCTGAGAAGATCATGAAGGCGATACCCATCAAACCAGTGATGATAAATGCGATACCGGGGCCCTTCATAGCCGCAGGAATGTGTGAGTACTCAATCTTCTCGCGGATAGCTGCCATCATAACGATAGCCAACCACCAACCAATACCTGAGCCGAGACCGTAAACGATAGAGTCGCCTACGTTGTTGATCTCAGTGCCCACCATCTGCTGCATGAAGAGTGAGCCACCCATGATGGCACAGTTCACAGCGATAAGGGGCAAGAAGATACCCAACTGGTTGTACAACGATGGTGAGAACTTCTCGACAATCATCTCCACCAACTGCACGAATGCAGCGATAACGGCGATGAAGAGGATGAATGACAAGAAACTCAAGTCTACGCCCAAGATAGAGGTCTCCTCAGTAAGTACATACTTATTCAATAGGAAGTTCAAGGGCACAGTCATAACCTGTACGAAGGTAACAGCAGCACCCAAACCCAACGCGGTCTTTACGCTCTTAGACACGGCGATATATGAACACATACCAAAGAAGTATGCGAAGACCATGTTTTCAATTAACGCCGAATTAATAAACAAATTTAACATATGCTACCCTCCTATTTTTCCTGAAGATCCTTGTTAATAGTACGATGTATCCAGATGATGCAACCTACGATGACAAGTGCCATCGGTGGGAAGAGCATCAAACCTGTGTTCGAATAGAAGCCACCGTTTGCGATGTACCAGCTCTCGGGGATAATGGTCATACCGAAGAGTGTACCAGAGCCCAAAAGCTCACGGAAGAGTGCCACGATAACCAAGATGATGGTGTAGCCCAAACCGTTTGCGATACCGTCAACGAATGATGCCCAAGGCTTGTTACCCAAAGCGAATGCCTCAACGCGACCCATCACGATACAGTTGGTGATGATAAGACCAACATATACAGAGAGCTGCTTTGATACATCATACATAAACGCGCGCAATACCTGGTCAACAACGATTACCAACGTAGCAATTACGACCAACTGAACGATGATACGAATGCGTGAAGGTACGCTGTTACGCAAAAGTGACATCAAGAGGTTAGAGAATGCACATACGAAGGTTACAGAGATACCCATAACGAATGCAGGCTCCAACTTTACGGTTACGGCAAGAGCCGAGCAGATACCCAAAATCTGAACGATAACGGGGTTGTTTGCTGCCAAAGGATTAGTAAAATTCTTACTCAATTTCATAGCTTACTCCTCCACAACATTAGTAGGTTCAACATTCTTCTCATCGCATGAGCCGCAGCACTGCTCCTGGCACTCTGTGCACTCCTGGCACTGCTTGTCGCACTCTGTGCACTCGTCGCAATTCTTCTGGCATGTCTCACGCTCGGGGCATGAAGCACACTTTGCGCACTCTACATCAGCAGCAGCCTCACCCTCTGCACCGCGGAGGAATGACTCATACTTGCCGATTGAGGTCTCGAGCATTGCGTTTACGCCGTCACAAGTCTTTGTACCGCCAGAGATAGCATCAACCTGATGCTCGTTCTGTGCGCCACCCTTCTGCATGCGAACAGCAAAAGCGCCTGTCTCGTCGTAGAGTTTCTTTGACTGGAACATATTCTGAACCTTTGCAGTAGCGATCTCGGCACCAAGACCAGGGGTCTCACCCGCGTGGTCCATAACGATACCTGTGATAACGATGTTATCCTCAGTCTTCTGCAATGATACATAGCCCCAGATGTCGCCCCAGAGACCCTTACCTACGATAGGAAGTACATACTTCTCTGCGCCATCCTTCTCCATCTTGAAGATGGGGAGGTTCTCTGTAGCCTCGCCCAACGCCTTACGATTGCGGAGTAACTTCCATGTTGCTTTCTCGTCCTCAACCTCAGAGAACTCGCCATCGGTAATACTACCAATAGTAACCACCTCGTCGAAGTTTGCATCAGCCTCACCAAAGGCCTTCAAAATAGATGCCTTCTGCTCGTTAAGAACATTAGCATCCTGCTCATCCTTGAGGTCAGTTGCCAAGAACGCGAGCAAAGCACCCACGATAACCACCATCACAACTGTGTAGATGATGATATATGCATTTGAATTCTTATTAATTGCCATAGCTCCTCAGATTATTTAACGTTCTTGATAAGCTTCTTACGACGTGCAATGTTACGCTCTACAACGAAGTAGTCGATGAGCGGAGCCAAAGCATTCATGAAGAGGATTGAGAGCATCATACCCTCGGGGTAAGCGGGGTTGATAACGCGGATGAGGACTGCCAACATACCGACCATCAAACCGTAGATCCACTTACCAGTGTTTGTCTGAGCCGATGTAACGGGGTCAGTAGCCATAAACACAGCACCGAACGCGAAACCACCAACCAACAAGTGGAGGTATGCGGGGTACTCTGTCAAGCCAACAGCCTGGAAGAGGTAACCCATAGCCAAACCACCAGCAAATACTGACAACATGATGCGCCATGAAGCTACGCCTGTGAAGAGCAAGATAGCGGCACCTATCAAGATTGCCAAAGTTGATGTCTCACCCATAGAACCGGGGATAAAGCCGAAGAAGGCATCCAAAGCTGAGATAGGCTCTGCGCCAGCGGCGTGAAGAGTGCCATAGTCAGCAAGGTTTGCCAAAGGTGTAGCACCAGTAGTTGTAGCTACGCCCTCGGGGTTAAGACCCAAGAGGTTGTGAATCTTGCCAGTTGAGTACCATACGTTCTCACCAGACATCTGGGGAGTGTAAGCGAAGAACGCGAAGGCACGAGCCAACAACGCGGGGTTGAAGACGTTCATACCTGTACCGCCAAATACCTCCTTACCGATGATAACAGCAAATGCAGTAGCCACAGCAACCATCCAAAGGGGAGTGCCAACGGGCATTACCATAGGGATGAGAAGACCTGATACGAGGAAGCCCTCATAGATCTCGTGCTTACGGCGCTCTGCGAAGATGAACTCGATAGCAAGACCAGTAACGTATGATACTACGATCATAGGCAACATCTCGATCAAACCATAGAGGAATGCATCGCATACGCCAGTCATACCAGCCAAGCGGCCGATGTTGTACATACCAAACAACAAAGCGGGGATAAGAGCCACAACAACGGTGATCATCACACGCTTGATGTCGTTACAGTCGCGGATGTGAGCACCGCGCTTTGTCACGATGTTTGGAGCATAAAGGAAAGTCTCAAAACCGCCAAATGTCGAGTGCAAGAAACTTAGCTTACCACCCTCAGAGAAGGTGGGCTTAATCTTATCTACAAATTTACGCAATCCCATAATTAGCTCTCCTTAATCATTAAGTTAATACCATCGCGCAAAATCTGCTGCATGTTAATCTTCGAAGGATCAACAAACTCACAAAGCGCCAAATCCTCAGGCAATACCTCATACAAACCGAGGTTCTCCATCTTGTCGAGATCCTTTGTAAGACATGCCTTGAGCAAGTAAGATACGTAAACATCCATTGGCAAGTACTTCTCGTAGAGGCCTGTAACAACGAATGGACGCTCCTCACCGTTAGTGTTGGTGTCGAGGTTGTAAGACTTCTTGGGGAAGAGCCATGAGAAGTATGAGCCAGATACCGAGAAGCGGTGGAAGCGGGGCATTGCCCAGCCCAAGAACTCATACTTGTCACCCTCGGGGATGAGAGTAACCATGTTTGCGTTAGCCGAGAGATAGCCATCCTTAGCTGTAGCAACGCCAGTGAGAACATCACCAGAGATGATACGAACGCCATCCTGAACCTTACCTACGATAGACTCTACTGCTGCACCAGCAATAACTCGCTTGTAGCAGGGCTTCTCAACCTCGCTACCAGCAACTGCGATAGTCTTCGACATATCGAGCTTGCCGGTTGTAACCATGCGACCAATCATAGCAACATCCTGGATGTTTACTGTCCAAACGATGTCACCCTTAGCGATGCGGTCGATGTGGTGAATCTGAACACCTACGTTACCTACGGGGTGCTTGCCAGAGAAGGTGTGGTACTCAACACCCTTAACCTCTGCCATAAAGCCCTCGTCGCCCTTGCGAGTAGAGAGGTGAACCTTACCCTCGGTCAAGCGTGCCAAGACTGCCATACCTGCCTCGATAGCTGCCTTCTCGTTGCTCAACACGAAGTTGTAGTCGGGAGCGAGGGGCGCTGAGTCGAAAGCTGACACGAAGATAGCCTTGGGGGTAGCATCTGGGTTAGCGATGACACCATAGGGACGCTCTACGATGCGAGTCCAGAGACCCGACTCGAGCAACATCTCAACGATAGCTGAGCGCTCTGCCTTGGCAACATCTACCACAGTCAACTGCTTGTACACCTGTGTTGCATCGGGCTCGATGGCAACGTTGAGGAGCTTACGCTTCTCGCCACGGTTGATGGCTGAAACCACACCGCTAACGGGAGAAGTGAAGAGGATGCGTGGATTGTTCTTGTCAAAGAACAAAGCGCTACCTGCCTCTACCTTGTCACCTACCTTAACCAACAGCTTGGGTGTAACGTTCTCGTAATCAAGTGGGCTAACAGCGTATGACTTCGCCATTGGAGCATTCTCCAAGCGAGCCTCAGCCTTACCTACGAGCTTGATGTCGAGACCTTTACATAATTTAATGTTTTTCGACATAAAAACTGTTTGTTAGATTATAAGTTTAATTTAATAGTTTTATAGTGTATGTTTATCGTTTTGTAAACATGCGTTTATACCGATTTATAATATAAAATGCGCACGAAGATACGGATTTTTTTTGAATTGACCAATCATTTCTCCGCATATTTGCATTTTGGTAGATAAATTAGTACATTTGTAGTCGGATGAACGATGCGAACAAAATATTGGTGGATATACACACCCACCATCCGCGCCCCGATGTTGTGTCGCCAACGATGGCGGGCATACATCCGTGGGATGCCGAGCATGAGCTCGAACTACCCGATTTCGCGGAGTGCGACATCATTGGTGAGACGGGCTTGGACTACGCATGCGAGGTGGATAGAGCAGCGCAGGAGCGACTGTTTCGTGCGCACCTCGAGGCAGCAGATAGGTTGCGTAAACCCGTTGTGTTGCACACGGTGAAGGCTTTTGAACCGACCATCAAGATACTCGCTAAGTATAGCATCGAAGGTGTTGTATTTCATGGTTTTATCGGCTCGGAACAACAGGCCGCAGAGGCGATACGAAGAGGCTATTATTTGTCGTTTGGCGAGAGGTCGCTACGCTCGCCCAAGACGCGCCAGGCAATAGCCGCAACACCCCTCGACAGGCTCTTTGCGGAGAGTGATGACAACCCCTCGCTGGACATTGCCGAGGTGTATGCCGAAGTAGCGAAGATTAAGGGCGTAACGCTCACTGAATTAGAGAAAAACATTTACGAAAACTATAAACGACTTTTTAGACTACGATGAGTAATTGGCTCGAGAGAACAGAGTTACTTTTGGGAGAGGAGAAACTTAACTTGCTGCGCAACGCCAATGTTTTGGTTGTGGGCGTGGGTGGCGTGGGTGCCTACGCTGCCGAGATGATTGTCCGCGCGGGTGTGGGTCGCATGACCATTGCCGATGCCGACAAGGTGTCGGAGAGCAACATAAACCGCCAGCTTGTCGCACTACATTCGACCATTGGCCGCGAGAAGTGCGACATCCTCGCCGAGCGCCTCAAGGATATAAACCCCGAGTTGCAACTCTCTGTGGTTAACCGTTTTATAAAGGATGACGAGACTGATGCGCTGCTCGATAGCGACAAATTCGACTATGTTGTAGACGCCATCGACACACTCTCGCCAAAGCTCGCACTTATCAAGGGAGCACTCGACCGCAACATACCTCTCGTAAGCTCGATGGGTGCGGGAGCAAAGACCGACCCCACGCTGATGGAGATTAAGGATATAGCCAAAACGCATCACTGTCCATTGGCTCACATGCTCCGCAAACGCTTGCATAAAATTGGCATAAAGCGCGGTTTCTGGGCGGTATTCTCACCCGAACCCGTACGCGAAGGTGCGATGATTTTGTGCGAGGAGCAGAATAAAAAGTCCAATGTAGGCACTATATCATACATTCCCGCCATGTTTGGCATAGGCTGCGCCTCGGTTGTTGTGCGCGACCTTGTGGGCGAATTTCGCAGAGAGGAGAAAACCGAATAACCTAAAATTAAAATAATGATAATATGAATAAAATAGTCTTTTTGGATGAGTACAGCATCGCGGGCCGCGACCTCTCATCCATCACATCGCAGGGCGATTATGTAGCATATGAGAACACTGCAAAGGAGCAGGTTGTGGAGCGCCTTAAGGGTGCCGATGTAGCCATCACAAACAAGGTCATGATTGATGGCGAAGCAATGCGCCAACTACCTGACCTTAAGCTTATTTGCGTGGCAGCAACAGGCATGAACAACGTAGACCTCGAGGCAGCAAAGGAGCTCGGCATCGTGGTTAAGAATGCCGTGGGTTACTCGACAACTTCGGTTGCGGAGACTACGCTTGCCTCGGCACTCGCCCTCGCGCGCAACATTGTATATTTTGACGAGTACTTCCACGATGGTCGCTACTCGAAGGCCGACCGTGCCTTCTGCTACGACCGCTTCACCTTCGAGCTTCGAGGCAAGAAGTGGGGTATCATAGGCCTCGGCAACATTGGTCGCGAGGTGGCACGCCTTGCTTCTGCCTTTGGTTGCGAGGTGCGCTACTTCTCAACTTCGGGCACGAAGCGCGAGGAGGCATACCCCGCTATGGAGCTCAAGGAGATGTTGGAGTGGTGCGATATCCTCTCTGTCCACTCGCCACTTAACGAGCGCACACGCGGTCTCGTGGGTCGTGAGGAGCTGAAGGTTATGAAGCCTACATCGCTGGTTATCAACGTGGCACGCGGCGGCATCATCGACGAGGCGGCTCTCGCCGAGGCTCTCGACAATGGCTGGGTTACAGCGGCGGCACTCGATGTATTCTCCGTTGAGCCACTCCGCGAGTCACCCCTATATAACATCAAGGACCACTACCGCCTCTTGGCATCGCCCCACAACGCATGGTCGGCTGCCGAGGCTATCGACCGCCTTATCGAGTGCGTGGCGAACAATATCCGCACATGGAAGGAGACGCTATAAGGCTCCACTGATACGCATAAAAAATGGAGATGTCCACGCGGGCATCTCCATTCTTTTATTATAAGTGAGGCTAACTCTTCTTCTCTCTTTTCTCTATCTTTGCCTTCTTCTCGCCCTTTAGGAACTTGGGGCGACCGAAGTTGAAGCCAACGCCCATATAGGCATTCATAGACTTCATGTAGCGAGGCAGGGGCACTTGCACGCCCTCCACAGTTGGGCCGTTAACGAACTGCGTATCAACAAAGTCCACGCCTGCATAGATGTTCAAGACGCTTGGGTGGATGTTGAGCGCGAAGCCAAAGACACCTGGGCGGTTGTGGTTGAGGAAGGTGTGGCTGAATGTTGCCGAGAGCCAGTTTGTGGGTCGGAAGTTAACCGATGCAGTAAGCTCCGAGTAGGTTGTTGTACCGCAGAACTTGGTGTGCGACAACACGCCAAAGGCGATGTGGTTTCTCAGGATGTTATACTCCACACCCGCATTTACCGAATAGTTCAGGCGCGAAACATAGTCACCACTCTGTGGCACCTCATCCATCTTCGCCTCAAAGTTACCATTACCATCCACCTCCTGCGTCTCGAGGTTGATGCCGTTGAAACTGAAGTCGCCATTTAGCTTGCCCGAGATATTCGTTGTGCCCGTATTCCACTTGATAAAGCCGAGGTCGGTGATGGCAGCCGAGATTTTAAGGTGGTCATCCAACAAACGCACCTCCACACCGAGGTCAATGGCAGCACCGAAGTTATTGAGGTTGTTGAGCACATAGTTGTAATCTTCGCTCACAATATCATCGGCGCGATTATCTATGAACATACCATTTGCGCGGAATGTACCATTTACAACGCCGTTCACCACATCGGATGCAACATTCGCCTTGAGCTCGCTAAACTGCGCCTCGGCCGTAGCAATACCCATAAGAATCTTCGCCTTGACACCGACACTCACATTCTTGTGCACGCGGAACAAGGTGCCGAGATATGCATCCATATAGGCATTAGCCTCGATGGCCGTATCGCCAAGGTCGTAGGTGCCATTACCCAGGGTCTTGAGCGCCTTGAAGGCATCAGTAGACATCGCCATATCGGCTGAAATATTGGTATTTACGCCAAATGTCCAGAACATCCTCTTGACATAGAAGCCAACACCGAGGACATTTAACTTGGCATCCATAGCGAGCTTGCCCTGTGCGGGGAGCTTACTCAAGAACTCGTCAGCCGAAACCGACTCGTGGAAGGCCGTTACTACCTGACCATCACGCTGATAGAAGAAATTATCCACAGACAGGAAGTTCTGCGACATGTTGATGCCCGTGCCGCTTATAACGGGAAAGGCGACGTAGCCACGCGTTGGTGCAAGCGCAGGGTTCATATCGTTACGGAAGTATGAGCCCTCCATAAAGTAGGAGTTACGCGACTGCGCCACGGCGCTATCTATACCTACGAAAGCAATCAGGGCTACAAGCAGTATAAGTACTCTCTTCATAATATCTTCGTTTTACTATTCCTCACTAATAAAGTCATCAAGATTCACGGTGATGCCACCAGCAAGCTCAAGCTGCAACTTCACGCCAATAGTCTGGTTGGTGTTCAAAGGCACAGAGCTATCGATTGCGGCACTTGTCGCCTTAAGCTCGAAGGCTATAGCATCCACCTCTGTGATGTTTACCACTCTGCCATCGGCACCAAGGTCCAAATTGAAGCGCAGGGTGCTAACCTTTGGCGTTACACCATCTGCCGAGCCCTCGATTATCGCATCATCCTCGATGGTAAGCTGTGCAGCTGTGGGGTTGCCATTGACATCCTTAAGCGTAACCTCGGCGCCCAACTGCAAGGGCGTAGAGTTGCTTACAGTGGCGATAACGACAACATCGCCCACCTTGATGTCGTACTCCGAGAGCTGCTCGAATGTAGAGTTCAGGTCACCAATCTCATCACGATAGCATACATCGAGTGTCTTGTCAACTGCCAAAGGCAGATCGAAGCTATATGAATAGTTGATGGCAAACTCCTCGGCGATGTATAGCGTCTGCACCTGCTCAGCATCTACACCAAGCTGTAGCTTGACATCGAGCACCTCGGGAAGCGAACCGAGCAACAGCTTGGTAACATCGCACGCCACGAAGGTGTACTTCGCATCATTGTAGTTACCACGAAGGCTCTCGTCAGCAATTATAAGAGTTACATCCACAGGGACAATCTCACCGTTGGCATAAGTTGCAGATGGCAAGACTACATCACTGAATGTCAGCGTATTGTCCTCGATAACCGCGCCATTGGCACTGGGCACCACAGAGCCCGAGAGCAATGCCGACATTGTAAGCGGATGGGTGATATTTACCTCAATGACAGGCTTGAGGCCTACGCCATTGACCTCGAGATCTATATCTCCAAGACCCTCCAACGCCACCGACTGCTCGACATCGTATTTGTAGTCAATCATACCCGAGAAGGACTCAATAGAGAATACTGTCTCCGATACGCCAATCTCGAGTTCGAGATTACCCTTATGCTGCAATGACGAGATGTTGATGCGTGCACCCTCCTTGAAGCGTGTCACGATGGATGGCGTGAGTGAAAGAGCTATCTCGCCATTCTCGGGAACAAGACCCTCCGCACCAAAGTCGAGAGCCTCAACACCGACAACCACCCCCTTGGCCAACTCCGCAACTGTGGTGGTAAGCTCGCACGCAGCGGCATCGTATGTGTAATTCTCGCCCTCAATGTAGTAGAGTTTGAGGCAATCAGGAAGCTTCGCCACCACCTCAACATTCTCGGCATCATCGCCAAGCCACTCCATACCTCGAACATAGAAGTCGAGCGTTGCACCCATGTTTGGCTTCATGCCCACACGGTTCAACATCTTGAGCTCCGAGGGGAGGTTCTTGACAACGATGGGATAGCCATCCTCGACTTTGCACTCCGCGATGATTGTGTCGGCATCCATGGTAACCTCGGCATCGCCATAAGAGAACTCCGCCTCGAAGTTAATCTCGGGAAGAGCGCTCAAATCCACCATGCCAGCCTTGGTTGTGAACTCGAAGTTCATGTCATACTTAAGCTTCAAGGGGATATCCAGGCGGTGATTCTCGTCTATCGCGATGTAGTTTGTGACACTCTCAATGTAGACTACGAAATCTATAGCCTCGTCGCCCGCAGCAATATTGTGCACATAACCATACGAATTGCCGTCACAGATAAGCTCGCCCGCCTCGTTGAGCAAACGGAACGAAGCGCCCTCAATCGAGAAGTTGTATGACAACTCGCCACCATTATTAATATCTGCAAGACCATTCAAGTCGATACGCACATGCATAGGCGTTCCGATGCGACCAGTCTCCTTATCGCTGAAGTAGATTTTATCGACGCTCGCCACCTCCTTGGGGACATCGAACGCCACATGATATTCGTCACCCTCAAACACCTTACTATAGTCCGATTTGATGGTGATGCCACCGGGCACCGCGAAGCTTGTACCTGCGTACGCCTCCAGACCTGTGAAATCAAGGCCATCGAAGGCTTCAACTGCGACATCTGCCACATTCACCTCAAAGTCGGGGTACTCGACAATAAAGGGGCTGACAACCTGTGGGATATCAAACTCGGTGCTGATACCCTCAATCTCCACAGTCTCACTCTCGCCCATATAGCGGTACGAAAGGTTACCATTTTCATCGGCATGCAGGCCCTCGATATCGTTACCCTCGAGGAGCTCACCAAGGCTCTTATCGTTGAGATAGCCCAGCGGAAGCGTTGTTTTACCGCCACCAATGGTCACCTCCTTTGACACGTCGTTGAGATTGAAAGACTCATCGACACATGCAATAGCTGCGAATGCGCATACCGCACAAATTAGGCGATAAGCATAACGTTTTACTCTCATATGTTTTACTGTTTATGTTTCGTTTGGGTTTGGAACAGATGATCTCAATGCAAATTTAATAAAATTTTGTCAATGTTGCACCTTTTTAACAAAGAATTTTAGGCCATTACAAAAATAATATCAATCGAAAACAGCGCCCCAACCCTCAACCCATGGAGCGTATGATTATCAGCGCGCTGGCTCGGTATAGAAATATGTATGGGCAGCACTCAGAGTACTGCCCATACGGTTTAATTATTATTTACAGCAACATCAGCTGTCCTGTCGCAAGAGATTACTTCTCGAACTTTGCCTTTGCCTTCTCCAACTGACGCTTAATAATATCCATTGAATTATCTATCGCTTCCTCAAAGGTGAATGCTCGCTCCTCAACACGGATATCGCTGCCGGGAACATGGAGCGAAACTACTACTACTTTGTTGCCCTTTTCTGAATCGGGGTCGAGACGCAATACCACCTCTACATCACCCGCTCTCTCATCGACAAAGCGATCCAATCTATCCATCTTCTTCTGAATGAACTCAAGGAGCTGCTTGCTCGCATCGAATTTTACTGACTGAATCTGTACGTTCATAGGTCATAAAGTATTAAGTTTATATATAGTGTCGGATGCTCGCGTGGCACCCAACTGTCCGTCATGCCCTATCTCCTCCAAACACTGCGCCACGCTACTCCCTCTCGCGGGGATGAGCCATGGCATAGGCATGTTTGAGGCGCTCTATGTCAAGGTGGGTATATACCTGTGTCGCCTTGAGCGAACTATGTCCGAGGAGTTCCTGAATCTCGCGCAAGTCGCCACCCTCGTTTAATACCCTTGTAGCAAACGTATGTCGCAACACGTGGGGCGATGTTTTACCCTGAACGCCAACACCTTTGAGCTTTCTATCGACTATACGCTCGACGGTGCGGCGGCTAATACGCTCACCTTTCTTCGATAAAATTAACGCTTTTTTTTGAGTCGTGCAAATATTTTGCGAAGAAATTTGAATAAAATACTTTTCGAGGACCTCGCGCAACGAGCCTAAAAGTGGCTGCACACGCTCCTTACGGCCCTTACCCATAACGCGCAATGTGCTGTAATCCGCCGATATATCCGAGGCATTGGCATCGACAAGCTCCGAGAGACGCAGACCCGCAGTATATATAAGTAGTATTATGAGTGCATCGCGCAGACGCTCGAAGTCGTCCGAGGCTATATCCTCGCGCAACTCCGCCACGACATCCTCCATGCGCGTATCGGGGACAAATGTCGGGAGTCGCTTCGGCGCTTTATACTGACGCAGTGTCTTCATTAAATCCCTTTCCACATGGCCATGCGCGAGCATCCAGCGCCAGAAGGTGCGCAGCGAGGCCATGGTGCGGTTCACGCTCGTAACCTTGAGTTTACGCTTCTCGCCGAGGTAGACCATCCACCCCTCGACATCCTCGCGCCTGATAGCCTTTGGGTCGAAACTCGCGTGCGTGACACCACAGAACGCAACGAAGTCGTCGACATCGCGACGATAGTTGCGCACCGTGAGTGGCGAGTAGCGGCGCTCCGCCTCAAGCCATAGTATGAATTCGTCGATAAGCATCTACCCCACTACTTAAAGAATTTGTAGTGGAAGAGCAACAAGTATACAACTGCAACAGAGATATATGCGTCGGCGACATTGAATACCGCGCCGAAGAAGTAGCCATCCTGACCCACCAAGAAGCTCAAAAACCTGGGGCAGCTCTCCCACTTGAACAAGGGGAGGTGTATCATGTCGATGACATCACCCATAAGGAAGCCAGCATCCTGACTATCAAGCGTCCATCCATAGAACATACAGTCCACCATGTTGCCTATAGCACCCGCCAGGATGAGCACCACGCCCACAAAGATACCCGCGGGGACATCCTCACGCTTAAGGAGTTTGCAGATGGCGTAGATGATAGCGCCAATCATCGCCAGTCGGAAGAGGCTCAATGCTATCTTGCCCCACTCGCCACCAAGCTGCATGCCATATGCAAAGCCAGGATTCTCGACATAGCAGAGGTTAAACCACGAGAAGACGGGATTTACATCTCCCACCTCCATATTTGCGTGCACGAGCATCTTGACAATCTGGTCGACGGCGACAAGGAGAATGGTTACGAATGCGATGACATAACCCTTATTTATCTTCTTCAAGTTCATAATAATCAATATTATAGGTTTTTAGTTTGCAGCACGGGCACAATGCTGACGCCCTCGCTGATAAATAAATTTTGCACAAATATACAAAATTTCAAAAAAATATGCTACTTTTGCGCTACGATTCGTTGCCCAGGTGGCGAAATGGTAGACGCGCTCGTTTCAGGTGCGAGTGCTTAACGGCATGTAGGTTCGAGTCCTATCCTGGGCACTGAGGCTTTCTCTGCGGAGGAGGCCTTTTTTTTATTTCATACGGATGTGTAGGTTGCGCAGATGGAATACGACTTATTGCGCGAGTTACCCCGCAGCTACGGACATAGTCAATTAACCCTCTTGCGGGTTACATTTTTGTAACCCACAATCGGCCGAGGGGTTGCTTTATTGGGAAATAAGTGTTAACTTGCAGAAAAATTCTAAAGTAAAGATGAAAAAGTTATTACTGCTCATAGTAGTTGTTATATTCTCGGCAATGGCGTCAAGGGCGCAGATGCCACACCCCGATGTGCTTTCATCTGTAATTCTTAAGACATTAGAGGCAAGAGAGGCGTGCGATGAATATGCCTGTTACACGATATATTTCAAGTATGACGGCATTGTATATCCCGCAAGCGAGTTGGATGCCGTAACCGTAGATGAGTTGGTCTTTCAACTCAAGAAGAGGAGTCCGCACCGCCGTTTTCGCCATGCCGCCGCCCCATGCTATCGCGAGGAGGAGTCGTTGCTAAAGTTCGTAAAAAGGCACAACATCGAGCTGCCATGCAATGTGCTATATATCGGCATAGAGCTAACGGAGGACCTCAAAACTCACATCTACACCCAGAGTGACACGCTGCGTTATAATGCAAATTGGAAGTGGACACCATATCGCATTAGCAAGAGCGAACGCTGCACATGGGACTACAACTTCGCAGATTCGAGATATGAGATTGTCGATGCACAGCCCGCTATAACAGAGAATAATCGCGACATCACAGAGTGCTATTTCGAGTCCACAAACATGGGGAAAACCGACATCATAGAGACACAGCAAACCTCTGAGGTTAAATGTTTTAGCGATATCGCGCGTCACATAGAGAGAACCGAGTGCCGCTGCACAAGTGTGTATGACAGCTATTATGATGGAACTGTTGCGGAGATGAAGAGTACTAAAATAAACCTCAACCACTTTGCGGAGCAGTACTCACGCATGTTGGACGATAGCGGCATCATCAACTACGACTGCGACACGCTATACATTCGCAGTTGCACATATATTCCGACATTTAGAACGACATACGAATTCAAGTGCAACAAGGGCATTTATGCCTTTACAGACGAGGGACTAGAGCCGTGCGACTACTCCCACCTTCAATCATCCGAGGAGATGTTTGCCATCTATAAGGGCTATTCCGATGCGGAGAAAGATGCGCGCAAGAGACATGACTATCATCCATTTTCATACGAGTATGAGATGGCGCCATACACCCTGTGGGATAACGAGAGGCTTATCCGCAACTTGGGCGATTTATCCGAATATAGCGAAAATGTCATCCGCATCATCATCCACGACCACAAGGTAGTCTACTTCGATGTGTGGGACTGGTAACACATATATTTATGTGAGGTGAAGGTATATTGGATTTTTTTTGTATCTTTGTGCCCGAATTTAATAATAAGCAATTATGGCAGGAAGTAACTTTCTCGACTACGTTAAGATTTTTGCACGCTCAGGTCACGGTGGCGCTGGCTCATGCCACTTCCGTCGCGAGAAGTTCGTAGCCTTCGGTGGCCCCGATGGCGGTGACGGCGGTAAGGGCGGCAGCATCATTCTTCAGGGCGACAGCCAGTATTGGACACTCATCCACCTCAAATATAAGCGCCACCAGTTTGCTGAGGATGGCGAGAATGGTCATGGCGCACGCTCAACAGGTGCCGACGCCAAGGACATCATCATACCCGTACCCCTCGGCACGGTAGCAAAGCGCGTATATACCGACGAGGAGACAGGCGAGACATACACCGAGTCTGTGGGCGAGGTTACGGAGCATGGCGAGCAGCTCGTGCTACTCAAGGGTGGCCGTGGCGGCTTGGGCAACTGGCACTTCCGCACAGCAACAAACCAGACACCCCGCTACGCACAGCCTGGCGAGGAGGGCGAGGAGGGTGCATTCATCCTCGAGCTTAAGGTCTTGGCAGATGTAGGCCTCGTGGGCTTCCCCAATGCGGGTAAGTCGACACTCCTCTCTGTGGTATCGGCAGCAAAGCCCAAGATTGCAAACTACGCCTTTACGACACTCGAGCCTAACCTCGGCATCGTGTCGGTGCGCGACGACCACTCATTCGTCATGGCCGACATCCCAGGTATCATCGAGGGTGCGCACGAGGGTCGCGGTCTCGGAACACGCTTCCTGCGCCAC